>NZ_JBZVFJ010000001.1:0-92243 GCF_058402725.1 Fundidesulfovibrio sp.
CCTCGGGCGGCAGGTACACCGTCACGTTGCGGTGGGCGAACTCGATGCCGTTCTCCCGGAAGGCCTCCTGCACCCGGCGGTAGAGCTCCTTCTCCACCAGGAACTGGTGGCCCGGCACGGTCTTGAACTTGATGCGCAGGATCATGGCCGAGTCCTCCATCTTGCGCACGCCCATGGACTTGATGTCCGAGAGCATGCCCTTGCGGATTTCCTCGTCGGCCATGAGGGCCTTGTTGATGCGCTTGATCACCTTGCGGATCTTCTCGATGTCGGCGTCGTAGCGCACGCGGAAGTCCAGCTTGGAGACGATGTAGTCCCGGCTGAAGTTCTGGAGAATCTTCAGGCCGCCGTAGGGGATGGTGAACACCATGCCGCGCGGGTGGCGCAGCTTCATGGAGCGCAGTGAGATCTGCTCCACCGTGCCCTTGGCAGTGCCCGCATCCACATAGTCGCCCACGCGGAAGGCGTCGTCCACCAGGAAGAACACCCCGGAGATGATGTCCTTCACCAGGGTCTGCGCGCCGAAGCCGATGGCCAGGCCCACCACGCCCGCGCCCGCGATGAGCGGCCCGATGTCCACCCCCAGGGAGGAGAGCGCCACCAGCGCCCCCAGCACCACGATGACGCACAAGAGGAACTTGCGCAGCAAAAGCAGCAGCGTGGCGCTGCGCGACCCCCCTGCGCCGCCGCCCTCCTCCATCTCCTCGCCGGGCAGCACGGCCTCTTCGCTCAGGCGGCGGTCGATGCGGATGCGCACGATCTCCCAGAACACTAGCCCCCCCACCAGCACCAGCAGCACCGAGAGCACGTTGCGCGCCAGCAGCCAGCCCAGCGGCACGTCCACGCCCCACAGCCGCAACATGGCGAACACCGGGAACACCACCAGCGCCGCGCGCACGCATCGGCGGATGAGCGGCACGTAGTCCCGGAAGCCGCGCCCGCCCCCCGCAGGAGCCTTGCCGGAGGGGAGCCCCCCTGTGTCGGGGGGGGGCGTCCAGGCGGATCACCTCCCGGTCCTCCCCCGAGGCCAAGGCCAGCAGGCGGCGCACCCAGAGATCCGCGCCGATGCACGCGGGGATCAGAAAGAGGCTGGCAAGAAGGCTCACGATGGTGGCGTCGTCGGCCAGGGCAGCCAGGCTCCAGACCAGGCCCATCAGCAGGGCGTAGGCCGAGCCGGGCACGTGCCACCAGCGCGCGGCGAGCTGGCGCAGCGGGGCCTCCTCCTGCCGGGCCGGCGGCCCGGCGGCCAATGCCAGGGACACCTCGCGTCGGTTGCACAGGACCATGGCCGTGAGCAGGAGCCCCGTGACCATCCCCGCCGATGCGTAGACCAGGGCCGCCAGGGCCTGGGCGTTCAGGCCGTTGCGCAGCACGAAGCTCCCCAGGGCCAGGGAGAAGCAGACCGTGGCCACGGCCATGAACCATGCGTGGATGGTGCGGGCCTGGGCGTCGTCCAGGGGGATGGGGCGCAGCGGGGCGCTGTCCGGCGCGAGGAGCGTGAGCGACGCCGCGCGCCACAGGAGAAGCACGGTGCAGGTGGCCATGGCGGTGAAGGCCGCCACGTACTCCAGGCCCTGGGGTCGGGTGGCGAACACCAGGAGCGCCAGGGCAACGGCCGCGAAGACCAGGACAGCCGCCGCGTGGAGCGCCGCCCGGGCGGTCATGGCCCAAAGCCTGCCCAGCGCCAGGGGCTCCAGACGCCCCAGGAGGGGGCCTTCCAGGCGTCGCGTCCCGGTCCGTGCGGCCAGGAAGGCCGCCAGCCCCCCCAGCAGGACCAGGCACGCGGCGGACAGGGCGGACCGGAGCGCGCCCGCCCCGCCCGCCGCTTCAAGCAGGGCGTCGCGTTCCAGGCCCGCGGCCTCGGCCTCGGACAAGGCGCCCGCGAGCCCGGAAGCCTGGGATTCCAGCCCTCGCAGGATCTTTTCCGCCCGCTCGAAGGGGCCGCGCACGGCCTGCCCGCGCTCTTCGTCGTGGTCCCGCACGCGGGCGGCCGCCTCTGCGGCCAGACGCTCGCGGAGCACCTTGCGGGCCTGCTCGTCGCTGAGACCTGCCACGAAGGAGTCCACGTTGCCTGGCAAAAGCGCCGAGGCGTCGGGCAGGGCGGCCGCCTTGCCCTGGCCGGTCTGGCCAGGGAGCTTGGCCGCCTGGCCCTGCCCCGCGCAGAGGATCAGGAGCGCGGCCAGGAGAAGCGGGAAAAGAGCAAGGGAAGGGCGAACCGTCATGCTGCCTCCAGGACCGCCGTGGACGCAGGCGGATACGGTCAGGCTAGCAGCGATGGGAGCGCAATGACAAGCGCCCGCGCCCGCTTCTGTCGCGCCCGGTCCGCGCCCGGTCCGCGTCAGGAGCGCGGCCGCGCGTTCTGTCGAGGTGACGGCGACCGACTCCGGGGAGGCGTCCCACGTCCGGTCCCGGCGCGCTGTCCCGGTCTGCGCCCGGGGCGCGGGCGCTAGAGCAGCCCGCAGGCCAGGCCCAGGGCCACGGCGAGCATCATGGCGGCCACGGCCCGGCGAACGCCGTCGAGGGTGACCTTGCGCACGAGGCGCTTGCCCCAAAAAGCCCCCGCGAAGGCCGACAGGCAGGCCAGTGCCACCAGCCCCGCGTGGTCCGACACTTCGGGGCGTCCCAGGTGACCGGCGTAGACCGCCAGGCGGCTCAAGTCCACGGCGCAGGCCAGCACCACGCCCGTGGCGATGAAGGCCTCCTTGGAGAGTCCGGCCTTGAGCAGGTAGGCGCTGCGGAACGCCCCCTGATGCCCCGAGAGGCCGCCGAAGAAGCCCGAGAGAAGCCCGCCCGCCACCAGACCGCCCCGCGCGGGACCCTGCTTGATGGCCCCCCGCAACTCCGCCAGGGCGAAAAAGCCCATGAGTCCGGCCAGGAGGAGCTTCAGCGGAGTGACGGAGCGGACCGAGCCCAGGGCCTGGTAGGTGAACAGGGCCGGCACGCCCTCCAGCGCGCCCAGGAGCCAGGCCCCGGCCAGGGCCGCAAGCATGGCCGGGAGCCCGAAGACCAGGGCGGTGCGGATGTCCGCAGCGCGCCAGAAGAGCGAGAGCTTGAAGAGGTTGTTGGCCAGGTGCACCAGGGCGGTCTGGGCGATGGCCACGTCCACGGGGAAAAACAGGGCGAAGGCCGGAAAGAGGATCGTGCCCAGGCCGAAGCCGGAAAAAAGCGTGAGGCCCGAGGCCAGCAGGGCCGTCAGGCAGACGAGGAGGATTTCCAAGGGGATGCTCCGGCCGAAAGGGTTCAGCCGCCGGAGAGGCGGCGCAAATGCCTGCGGTAGATCACGTTCCCCTTGCCGTCGTCCAGGCTCAGGAGCAGGTCGCCCGGGAGGAAGCGCACGCCGCCGCGCTCGAATTCGCTGGTGATCAGGTTCACGCCCCAGATTTCGGGATGCTTCGGGTCGTCGTCGCGGCGGATAACCAGGAAGCCCTTGTCGAAGCCCCAGCGTACGGTCCTGGGCAGGATGCGCGCCAGTTCGTCCAGGGTGCGCGGGGTGTCGCGGGCGTCCTCGGAGGCCATGTGGGAGACAAAGACCCCGCCGGGGAGGAACGCGAAGGTCTGGTAGGGGAGGGTCCAGGGGTCCCGGGTGTTGGTGGCCTTGAGGGCGTCGGTCCAGGGGACCAGGGTCCAGTAGCCCCGCACCTCCTCGGGGGTGGCGAAGCGTCCGGGGGAGTCCTGCTGGGCGCGGACGGCCGCGGGCGCGAGGACGCCCGCGAGCAACAGACAAAAGACGAGCGCGAATTCCGGGCGGAAGCGAAGCGTCTTGCCCAAGTGCTTGTGGAACGGTGCGCGAGGCATGGCGACTCCCTGGGCTGCGGCCTCCGGACGGCCTGGGGTAAGGGGGAAGGCCGGGGGGGAGGGGGGCGGCCCGACGCCGCCCGGCGTGAAGCCGGGGGCCGAGGCTTCGGCGGCGGGCGGGTGTCCCTGCCTCGCCCCCGCGCGCCAGGGCGCGGCGGGGGGAGGCGGGGGAGGGCTTGCGACCCGGCGTTATTTCTTTTTCAGGGCCGCCAGTCTGTCGGAGAGGCTCTGCTGCGGCTTGGCCTCCACGCCCTGGGCCTCCTTGAGGGCCTGGGCCAGGTAGGGGTCTTCGGTTTTGGGCGGGGCCAGGAGCTGGGCCTTCTGGGCGTGGACCTCGGTGCGGGCCTCCATCTCCTGGGCCTTCTGGGTCATGGCGTCGAAGGCGGTGCCCAGGTTTCCGGCCTGCTGTTTGATGCCGGCCACCACCTTGGCGCGCTCCTCCTGCTCCTGGGCGCGGTCCATGCGCACCTTGGCGGCCTCCATGCGGCGCTTGGCCTCGGTGAGGCGTTCGCGAGCGGTCTTCAGGCGTTCGGAGGCGGACTTCACGGCCTCGGCCAGTTCGTCGTAGAAGGCCTTGGCTTCCACGGCCTCGCGCAGTTCGCGGTCGATCTCAGGGACCATCTTCTCCAGTTCGGCCAGAAGCCCCGCGAGGCTGGCCTCCACCTGGGCCTTCTCGCCCTCGGGGGCGGCCTCGGCCCGCGCCTGGAGACGCTCTGCCGCAGCCAGGCGCAGGTCGTAGTTCTTCTGGATCTCCCGGGCCTCCTGGTCCTCTCGCTCCCAGGACTTCTTGGCGTCCACCATCTGGCGGGTGAGTTTGGTGAGGGCGTCGTCGAGTTCGCCGATCTCGGCCTCGGAGGCCGTCTCGGGGTCGAACTCCACGAGCATCTTCACGAACCCGGACTGGGCGTCCTGGGCCTTGTTGACGAAAAAGTGCTTCAGGAAATTGAGCATGATCGTTCTCCTCGAATCGCTCGTTAGATCATCGCGTTCTGATGTCGAGCCCTTCGCCCTCGGCCGTGCCGACCGGGGCGCGGTCCATGCGGCGGGCGCCGCGCGGTCCGTCCGTCCGGCTCGAACGTGTCGGCCGGGCAGGTGATGACGCCGGCCCGCGCGCGCAGGGTCTTGCCGGCGCGCGTCGGGCGTGTTCGCCTCACGCGGCGGCGCGCCGTCTCCCGAAGAGCATCCAGGCCGCTCCGCCCGCCAGCGCCAGCGTGACGATGGGCCAGAACAGCGACCCGGCCGCGCTCTTGGGTTCCTCGATCTTGGGCTGGGCCAGGGCCACGTCGGGGTCCACGTCCTTGGGCATGGCCGTGGGGTCCACGGGCGTGCCGTCCTTTTTCATCTGGTCGAGCTTGGCGTTCATCTCGTCCAGCTGCTTCTTCAAATCCGCGTTGGATTCCGAGAGCTTGGCGGCCTCCTGCTTGAAGGCCTGCACGCCGGGGTCGGCCTGGTGGTTGTGGAAGAAGCCTGCCCCGGAAGTGAGGTTGGAGAGCATGAACCACATGAACATGGCGTCCCACATGCCGAAGCCGGAGAAGCTGTTGAAGGCGTACCCGGGAGCCGACCAGCCGCGTCCGGAATAGTAGTTGTCGCGGTAGCGGTTGTAGTCCTGGTAGGAGCCGAACGTGCGGTTCTGGTTCAGGATGGGCTTGTTGGTGGACACCTGCCCCGGGGCCACGGGGTTGCCAGGCTTGGTGTAGAGGCCCTGGTAGCCCTGGTAGGAGGTGGCGGCGGCCTGGCGCTTCACGGAGTCGGCCCCGGCGTTGGAGAAGGCCGAGCCTCCGGCCTGCTTGGACGCGCCGGAGGCCTGGGTCCCGGCGGCGTTGGACCAGCCGCCCGGGGGCGGGGTCGCGGCGGCCGGGGGCGTGGCGGCCGGAGCCGGAGCGGAGGACGGCGCGGGCGCGGCGGACTGCTGCGCGGGCGCGGGCTTGCTGGCGCTGGACCAGCCGGAGCTTCCCGAGGGGGCCGGGGCCGGGGACGAGGGCGGCGGCGTGGAGGGCCTGCTGGTGCTGGACCAGCCCGAAGAGCCGGAGCGGCTGCCGCCGCTGGAGAAGGAGCCGCTCTTCTTGGCCAGAGCCGCGCCGGCGGGGCCGAAAACGAGCGTCAGGGCCACCACGAGGGCCAGGATCGCGTGCGGTCGCATGGGGAGCACCTCTTGCAACGTTTCTTGAAGTGTCTTGATTCCTGCGGACACAAGGTTGTTCCGTGCGGAGCGTTCTAGAAGATCTTCAGGGCCTGGGGCGACATGACCACCCCGGACAAACAGCGCACGAGCGCCTGCCCGGGTTCCTCGTCCACCGAGAGGAGCATGTACTCCTGGGCGTCGGCCGAAAGTTCGCGGCTGTAGAGCATCATCTTGTGTGGCACCTCGATGGGCGCTTGCGCCGGATCGGTGAAGATGCGCTCCACGGCTTCCACGGGGGCCGCGTAGGCGCCCTGGCCCCAATCGCGGGAGTAGGAGCGTCCGTTGGGGGCGTTGAGGTCCGCTCCGCCGATCAGCCCGCCCTCGCCCAGCCAGAGGTCCCAGTCGGCCTCGGAGCCGGGAAAGATCTCCTCGAACACCTGGAAGCAGTTCACGTCCAGGAGCGTGCCCTCCTTGTCCTGCTGGAACTGGAAGAGGGCCTGTCGGCCGCCGGTCTTGACGTAGGCGCGGCTCACCCGGAGCCCGAAGAGCTCCATGCCCGAGACGGCCTCAACCACCATCTCGCCCTGGGGCAGGGGGAGGGTGAGGCCCAGGCCGTCGTAGCGCAGGATCTCGCCGGGCTCCATGGAGACGATGGCCCCCACGCGCAGGGGCGGGGGCAGCTGGGGGTAGCCCGGATCGTTTTGCGGGGCTTTCTTGCCGCTGTTCCAGAACATGGTGGCTCCTCTCGGGGGCAAAGATTTCCAATCTGTAATTATATGCGGGGGTGCGCCGGAAGGCAACGGCCTTGTAGCGACAATCTCATGAAATCATTGTCATGCTCTCGCGGGTGTCAAGAGGCGGGAGGCAGGGGGACGAAGTCATAGGGTCCCACGCCCTGCACCAGAAGCACGCGGCAGGGGCCCGGCCCCAGGCAGCGCACGCGGTGGGCGCGTCCTGCGGGCGCCTGGAGCCACTCGCCGCACCCGAGCACGCGGGTCTCGTCCGGCCCGCAAAAGGCGATCTCCACCGCGCCTTCCAGGCAGAAGGACGAATCCGTGACGTGCGTGTGGGTGTGCCAGGGGATCTCCTGGTCGCGCTCGAAGGTCATCAGCGTGGCGCGCACGTCCTTGCCCTGGGCGACGACGAACTTGTCCGCGATGGCGTAGGCTGGCTTGGGTTCGGGCATGGGGGCTCCTTGGTTGATGCAATCCATACCCCGGAGCGCGGATCGCGGCAAGGGCCGGACCTTCCTGGCGAGCCCCTCGTGCGGAAGGCCGGCGCTGCCGGTGCGGGCGCGGCCGGGCGTCGAGGCGGCGCGCCTGTGCGGGACGCGGCGCGCGGCTGCTGGTCTTGTGGCCTTGGCCACGGGAGTCTTTGACAATGAAAATCACTCTCAATTATTCCCTCTCCATCCGGGCCGCCCCGGCGGCCCCACACAGATGACGCAAGGAGACGCGCATGGCGAAGGCACTGATCGTCTACGGTTCCACCACGGGCAACACCGAGTCCGTGGCGGACTACGTGGCCAAGGCCCTGCAGGACGGTGGGGCGAGCGTGGAGGTGCGCGACGCGGCCTCCGTGACCCCGCAAGGGCTGGCCGAGGGTTTCGACCTGGTGCTGTTCGGCTGCTCCACCTGGGGCGACGAGGACCTGGAGCTCCAGGAGGACTTCCAGGAACTCTACGAGCGCCTGGAGGAGGCAGGGCTGTCCGGGCGCAAGGTGGCCGTGTTCGGTTGCGGCGATTCGAGCTACAAATGGTTCTGCGGGGCCGTGGACGCCATCGAGGAGCGCGCGGGCCAGCTGGGCGCGGCCGTGGTGGCCCCGGGGCTCAAGGTGGACGGCGAGCCGGACCAGGCGGACGCCATGGCCTGGGCCAGGGACGTGTTGCGCGCCGCGGCCTAGCAGCCCGTTGAAAAAGTAGATTCCTGCGGCCTGCTCCGATTCCGAGTGAAGGGCCGGACGCGCGTTTGCGCAAGCCGTGGCGTCCGGTCCCGCGCACGGCAGCGGGAAAAGGTTCCCGCCGTGCGCGACGCATGCGGCCGCCCGGGCGGGAGGAAACCCGGGCGGCCGATTCGCGTTCTAGTGTTGCGTCCTCAAAATCAGTTCCTACGGATTTTCAGGACAAACAGCCAAAACCATTTATTCAAATTTTGAAAAACATTTTCATGTTTTTCAAAATCGCGACACTAGGCGGCCGGCCCGGCGATGGGGGCGCGGGCGTGGGTGAAGCGGTAGACCTCGCCTTCCTGGAGGAAGGGTGTCTCCACGAACTGGGTCATCTTGGGGGTCTTGTAGCGCAGGCGCGCGAAGCCGCCGCAGAGGGTGGTGAGGGCCACGGTCTTGCGCTGCCAGGGGTTGAAGAAGACGCGCCCCAGGCTTTTCCCGCTGGCCAGGTCTTCCAGCTCCACGGCGCGGGGGAAGGAGCTGTGGTTCTCCAGCTCCACGTTGATGGAGACGCCCGCGAAGAACTGGGCGTAGTCCATGAGCTTGCCGTAGCGGAACTTGTAGTTCTCGCGCACGGTTTCGATCCTGGAGGCGAGATCCTCCACGTCCTCGGGCGGGAGCTGGTTGAAGGCGTTGGCCAGGTGGGCGCGCAGCTGTTCGGACTCCGACATGTTCATCCTCCTCAAGTATGCGAGTCGCAGTTGTTCGTCCCAGACGGGAGCGTCCTGGGCGTCTATCCCCGAGGCGGCCAGGGCCGCGCTGGTGATCAAGGGAAGCAAGGCCATGCGGCACATCCGGAGCAGGGGGCGGGGCGCGCGGGGGCGTCCCTGCCCGTTAGAAAGAAGAAGGAGCGGTCTAAGACCGCTCCTTGGTAGAAGCACGAACGGTCGATCTTGTAAAGCCTACTTGCCGTTCACCAGGGAGTAGGTCTGCGTGGCGATCTCCAGTTCCTCGTTGGTGGGGATGATGTAGACGGCCACGGGCGAGTCGTCGGTGCTGATCTTGGTGATCTGGCCGCGCTTGAAGCCGAAGTTGCGCTCCTTGTCGATCTTCACGCCGATGCCGCCCAGGGTTTCGCAGGCGTGCTGGCGCACGTCGGGGTCGTTCTCGCCGATGCCGGCGGTGAACACCACGGCGTCGCAGCCGTCCAGGGCGGCCAGGTAGGCCCCGATGTAGTGGGTGACGCGGTAGCAGAACATCTTCAGGGCCAGTTCGGCTTTCTTGTCGCCGTTGTCGCGGGCGGCGTGGATGTCGCGCATGTCGTTGAGGCCGCAGATGCCCTTGAGGCCGCTCTGCTTGTTGAGCAGCGAGTCCACCTGCTGGATGGTCAGGCCCTTGTTCTCGGCCAGGAAGGGGTGGAGCGAGGGGTCCACGTCGCCGGAGCGGGTGCCCATCATCAGGCCCATGAGGGGGGTGAGGCCCATGGAGGTGTCCACGCACTTGCCGTTCTTCACGGCGGCCATGGAGCAGCCGTTGCCCAGGTGCACGGTGACGCAGCTGGTCTCCCCGAAGGGCTTGCCGAGCACCTGGGAGAGCTTCTTGGCCACGTAGCCGTGCGACGTGCCGTGGAAGCCGTAGCGGCGGATGCCCAGCTCCTCGTAGAGCTCGAAGGGGATGGGGAAGAGGTAGGCGTAGTCCGGGATGGTGCCGTGGAAGGCGGTGTCGAACACGGCCACCTGGGTGACGCCGGGGAAGAGCTTGGTGGAGGCCTCGATGCCCATGAGCCCGGCGGGGTTGTGCAGGGGGGCCAGCTTGCAGAACTTCCTGATGGTCTCCACCACTTCGGGGTCGATGACGGTGGGCTGCTGGAAGGTCTCGCCGCCGTGCACCACGCGGTGTCCGATGGCTCCGATCTCGGAGGCCTTGGCCACCGGGGCCTCGCCGCCGGTGATCAGCCCCGCGCAGCGGCCCAGGGCGGCGGTGTGGTCGGCGAAGGGCTCTTCCACCGTGAGCACCTTCTGCCCGGGCGCGCCGGGGAAGGCCTTGTGGGTGATCTTGCCCATGGCTTCGCCGATGCGCTCGGCCAGGCCGGAGCAGAGCACGGCGTGGGTGTCCATGTCGATGAGCTGGTATTTGAGCGACGAGCTGCCGCAGTTGAGCACGAGAACGTTCATGGGTCGAAGGCTCCTTGAATGGGGCTTGGGACTTAGTGTTGCGCCTGGATGGCGGTGATGGCCACGGTGTTCACGATGTCTTCCACGGTGCAGCCGCGGGAGAGGTCGTTGACGGGCTTGTTCAGGCCCTGGAGGACGGGGCCGATGGCCACGGCCTGGGCGGCGCGCTGCACGGCCTTGTAGGTGTTGTTGCCGGTGTTGAGGTCGGGGAAGATGAACACGGTGGCCTTGCCCGCCACCTGGGAGCCGGGCAGCTTGAGGGCGGCCACCTCGGGGTCGATGGCGGCGTCGTACTGGAGGGGGCCTTCGAGCATGAACTCGGGGGCCAGCTCCTTGGCGATCTTGGTGGCCTCGCGCACCTTGTCCACCTCCGCGCCGGTGCCGGACGCGCCCGTGGAGTAGGAGAGCATGGCGATGCGCGGCTCCACGCCGAACGCCCGGGCCGTGTGGGCCGACTGGATGGCGATTTCAGCCAGCTGCTGGGCGTTGGGGGTGGGGTTCACGGCGCAGTCGCCGAAGACGAGCACGCGGTCGGAGAGGCACATGAGGAACACGGAGCTCACGATGGACATGCCCGGCTTGGTCTTGATGATCTGCAGGGCCGGGCGGATGGTCTCCTGTGTGGTGGTGATGGAGCCCGAGACCATGCCGTGGGCCTGGCCCTTCTGGACCATCATGGTGCCGAAGTAGGTGGGGGAGAGCATCTGGTCGCGGGCCATCTCCTCGGTGACGCCCTTGGACTTGCGCATCTCGTAGTAGGAGGTCCAGTAGTCTTCGTAGAATTCGCTCTTGGCGGGCTCGATGAGCTGCGCGGCGGAGAGGTCCAGGCCCAGCTGGGAGATGAGCGGCTCCACCTCGGCGGGCTTGCCCAGGATGGTCAGGTCGGCCACGCCCCGGCGCAGGAGGATGTCGGCGGCGCGCAGGACGCGGGCCGAGGTGCCTTCGGGCAGGACGATGCGCTGCTTGTCGCTCTTGGCCTTGTCGATGAGGCTGTACTCGAACATCTTGGGCGTCATCTTGGAGGAGCGCTTGGCCTCCAGGCGTGCGCGGAAGTCGTCGCTCTTCACGTGGGCCTCGAAGGTGCCCAGGGCGGTGGCGATCTTCTTCTGGTCGTCGGATTCGATGCGGCCGTAGAGGTCCATGAGGATGCGCGCCACCTTGTAGGTGTGGCCCTCGGCCAGGAGCACGGGCAGGGGGACGCCGGTCCAGCCCTCGATGAGCTTCTTGATGTTCTGGTGGGGGTCCAGCCCGCCGGTGAGCACGATGCCGGCCACGTCGGGATAGCTGGTGGAGAGGCGCGAGGCGTAGCAGCCCAGCACCACGTCGGCGCGGTCGCCGGGGGTGATGACCAGGGCGCCCTTCTTCACGTAATCCAGGAAGTTGCCCACCTGCATGGCGGCCACGATGTAGTCGTCGATGGGGGTGTCGAGCTGGTTGTCGCCGTAGAGCACCTGCGCGCCCAGCCACTTGGCCACGTCGCCCACGGTGGGCTTGCCCAGGGTGGCGTCTTCGGGGATGGCGTAGGTCAGGCAGTCCTGCCCGCCGATGTACTTGCAGGTGATGCCTTCCACGACCTTCTGCTCGATGCCCGGGTCCACGCGGTTGACGATGGTGGCGAAGATGTCCAGGCCTTTCTCCGCGAAGGTGTCGATGGCGATCTGGGTGGAGGGCACCAGAGTGTCGGCGGGCTTGTCGTGGCCGTTGGCCACCAGGATCACGGGGATGCCCAGGTTGGCCGCGATTTCCGCGTTGATGTCGTACTCGAAGGCGGAGTCGGAGCCGAGGAAGTCGGTGCCTTCGCAGAGCACGAAGTCGAAGCGCGCCTCCAGCTCCTTGAACTTGGCCACGATGTTCTCCAGGAGCACGGTGTGCTTGCCCTGGTTGATCATGTCGCGGGCCTGGTCGAGGGTGTAGGCGTAGGTCTCCTCGTAGCGCATGTTCAGGTAGAACTGCGAGAGGATCAGGTTGATGTCGTGGTCCTTCTTGCCCTGGGCGGAGCCGGAGATGATGGGGCGAAAGAACGCCACGCGCTGGAAGTCCTTGAGCAGAAGCTGCATCACGCCCAGGCAGATGGCCGATTTGCCGCTGCGGGCTTCGGTGGCGATGATGTAGAGGTTTTTAGCCATGCGAGTCTCCTCGGGTGTGGGGGTGTAGGAGGGGTGCGACGGGTAGTGAAGGGTGCCGCCGTCTGGGCGAGGGAGCCTGGGAGGCGGCCCGAGGGAGGCCGCGAGAAACGTCACCGAACGGACCGAAGCAGGGGGCGCTAAGGTCCGGGGAGGTCGTGGCAAGGAGGGCAGGGCCGCGGGGCATTGGGCCGCGCGGCCGGAGTTCTCGGATCATGGCGTTCCGTGGATGGGGTTCTCGGCCGGACGCGCGCGTGGCGCGCCGCGCCGGACCCAGGACGCCATCAAGAATCGCGCCAGATTCAACGTTTTTAGGAAAATCCACGATTTCATGGTGTTGCATGCGTTCCCGTCCCGGAGCGCGACACGGTTTTCCAGACACGTCCTCCGCGCGGGCGAACGCGCCCCGCGAAGCCGATGAGGGAGGAGCAGGCAAGGCAGGCCGGGTTCTGGCAGGAACCCCAGTGAATGCCTAGCAAGCGCCGGGGGGCCGGTCAATGGGAGGGGCGTTTTTTCAGACAGTCCGGGAAATCGGACGGGGGTGGGGGGCCAGGATCGCCCTGGCCTCCTCGTCCGCAAGCGGCCTGCCCAGGCGGCGCGAGGCCTCGCGCACGGCCTCGGTGAGGGCGTCCAGGTTGCGTCCGTCCGGGTCCTGCCCCAGCTCGCGCAGCCGGGCGGCCACGGCGGCGCGCCCGCTCTTTCCGCCCAGGGCGACCCGCCGGGAAAGGCCCAGGCGGGAGGGGTCGTAGGGCTCGAAGAGGGCGGGGTCCTTGGCGAGGCCGTGCACGTGGAGGCCGGTCTCGCAGGCGAACTGCCCGGCCCCGGCCACGGGCTTGCGCGCCTCGACGGGCACGCCCGAGGCCTCGGACACGGCGCGGCACAGCCCGGGAATCTCCTCCACGCGGTAGGCCGCGCCCAGGTTCAGGGCCGTGTAGGCCGCCAGCTCCTCCAGGCGGGCCAGGCCCGCGCGCTCGCCCAGGCCCAGCACCGAGGCGTCCGCGAAGTCCGCCCCTGCCAGGAGCCCGGCCAGGGCGTTGGCCGTGGCCATGCCGAAGTCGTTGTGGCAGTGCACGCCCAGGGGCGCGCCCAGTGCGCCCTTGATCCGCTCCACCAGCCGGGCCACGCTCAGGGGATGCCACAGGCCCACGGTGTCGGAGAGGCGCACGCGTCCGGCCCCGGCCGAGAGGGCGGCGCGGCCCAGGCGCTCCAGGTCGGCCGGATCGGCGCGGGAGGCGTCCTCCAGGCCCACGGACACGGCCCTGGCACCGGCCTTCAGGGCCAGTTCCACGTGGCGGGCCAGGTGGGCCTCGCCCTGCTCCAGGGTCATGTCCAGGCGTCCGGCCAGGTGGAAGCGGGAGGCGGGCATGCCCAGGTGCACCCAGTGCGCGCCCAGTGCGGCCCCGGCGGCGAGCGCGTCGGCGCGGCAGGCGCACCAGACGCTCACGGCGGGGCCGCTCGGAAGGCCCAGGGCGTAGGCGGCGAGGGGGGACACGGAGGGGTCGCGCAGGGGGCTCGGCAGCTCCACCTCGTCCACGCCCAGGCGGGCCAGGCGCGTCAGGATGTCCCGGCGGGCCTGCTCCGGGAAATAGACCCCGAAGCTCTGCTCGCCCTCGCGCAGGGTGGAGTCCACGAGCCTCATTTCAGATGGTCCTTGAAGTCGTAGTAGCCGCCCCGGGCCATGAGCAGGGCGAATTCGGCGGCGGGCAGGGGCCTGGCGAAGAGGTAGCCCTGGGAGCTGCGGCAGCAGTTGAGCTGGCGCAAAAACTCCAGCTGTGCGGCGGTTTCCACGCCCTCGGCCACCACCTCCATGTTCAGGTTGGCGGCGATGGACACGATGGAGGTGACGATGGCCGCGTCGTCGCGGTCGTCGGGGAGGCCGTCCACGAAGGATTTGTCGATCTTCAGGGTCTTGATGGGCAGCTTCTTCAGGTAGGCCAGGGAGGAGTAGCCCGTGCCGAAGTCGTCCAGGGCCACGCCCACGCCCGCGTCGGAGAGGGCGGCGAGCGCCTGGGAGACCATCGGGAAATCCTTGAGGAAGACGCTCTCGGTCACCTCCACCTCCAGCTGTTCCGGGGGCAGGCCGGTGCGCTCCAGCAGGGCGAGCACGCGTCCGGTGAGCCCCGGCTGCTCCAGCTGCCTGGGGGAGAGGTTCACCGACACCTTGAGAGCGCCCAGGCCCTCCGCGTTCCAGAGGGCGGTCTGGCGACAGGCCTCTTCGAGCACCCATTCGCCCAGGGAGAGGATGAGCCCGGTCTCCTCGGCAAGGGGGATGAAGTCGGCCGGGGAGACGAGCCTGCCGTCGGGCTGGCTCCAGCGCACCAGGGCCTCCATGCCCGAGATCCGGCCCGTGAGCATGTCCACGCGCGGCTGGTAGTGGAGTACGAAATCCTTGCGGGCCAGGGCCTTGCGCAGGTCGTTCTCCAGGCGCAGCGCGCCCATGACGCGCTCGCCCAGGTCCTCTGTGAAGAAGGCGAAGTTGTTCCTGCCCGCCTCCTTGGCGCGGTACATGGCCAGCTCGGCGTTGCGCACCAGCTGGGAGGGGTCGTGCCCGTCGGCGGGGGAGATGGTGATGCCCACGCTGGCCGAGACGTAGATTTCCTCGCCGCGCACGGTCATGGGGTCGCTCAGGCAGGCCAGGGAGCGTCCGGCCACGTGGGCTGCGTCTTCGGGGTCGCGCAGGGCGTCCAGGAGCAGGTAGAAGGAGTCGCCGCCGAAGCGCGAGAGGGTGTCGGCCTGGCGCATGAGCGGGGCCAGGCGCTGGGCCACCTCGGAGAGGATGATGTCCCCCGTGACGTGGCCCAGGCTGTCGTTGACGGTCTTGAAGCGGTCCAGGTCCAGGCAGACCACGCCCACGTGGCGGCCCAGGCCCTGGTTCTGGCGCAGGGCCTGGCCCAGGCGGTCCAGGAAGAGGTGGCGGTTGGGCAGGCCGGTGAGGGCGTCGTGGTAGGCCTCGTGCAGGAGCATGTCGCGCTGGCGCTTGAGGTCGGTGAGGTCGTGGAACACGGCCAGGTAGCGCACGAGGTTGCCCGAGTCGTCGGGCAGGGCGGTGATGCGCAGCCACTCGGGGTAGGCCTCGCCGGACTTGCGGCGGTTCCAGATCTCGCCTTCCCAGCGGCCGTTCTCGGCGAGGCTTCGCCACATGTCGCGGTAGAAGGCGTCGTCGTGGCGGTCGCTCTTGAGCACGCGCGGCGTCTGGCCCAGCACCTCCCCGGGCTCGAAGCCGGTGATGGCGGTGAAGGCCTTGTTCACCCATTCGATGCGCCCGTCGGGGCCCGTGACGGTCACTCCTTCGAGGGAGTTGTCCATCAGGGCCTCGAGCAGGCGGCGCGTTTCGTCGCGCGAGAGTGCGGGGGAGGATGTGTCCATGCGTGAGTCCATCCCGGGTCCGCAGGGGCCGCGATTCTACAGGATCTGGAAGAGCATGCGCGTGGCCATGATCACCAGGAAGCCGGCGAAAATCTTCTTGAGCATGGGCACGGGGAGCTTGTGGGCGATGCGCGCGCCCGTGGGGGCCGTGAGCATGCTGCACACAACCAGGCCGATCAGGGCGGGCAGGTAGACGAAGCCCAGGGAGGCCTCGGGGAGCCCCGCCTTGCCCATGCCGCCGAAAATGTAACCCACGGCCCCGGCCACGGCGATGGGGAAGCCGATGGCCGCTCCGGTGCCCACGGCCTGGTGCATGGGCACGTTGCAGAAGGTCATGAAGGGCACGGTGAGCGTGCCGCCGCCGATGCCCACCAGGGCGGAGATGACGCCGATGAAGCCGCCCACGCCGGTCATGGGGCCGATGCCCGGGATCTCGCGGCTGGGCTTGGGCTTGAAGTTCAAGAACATCTGCAGCGAGACGTAGTAGAGGAAGAACACGAAAAAGCCCTTGAGAAAGCCCGAGGAGAGCCAGGCCGCCAGCTTGGACCCGGCCAGCGTGCCCAGCACGATGCCGGGGGTGATGAGCTTCACGATGTTCCAGCGCACCGCGCCGTGGGCGTGGTGCGCGCGCATGCTGGAGATGGAGGTGAACATGATGGAGGCCAGCGACGTGCCCAGGGCCATCTGCATGAGGTATTCGGGGGCGATGCCCTGCCAGGCGAAGAGCACCGAGAGGATGGGCACGATGACGATGCCGCCGCCCACGCCCAGAAGTCCGGCCAGGATGCCGGCGGCCGCGCCGGCCGCAGCGTAGAGCAGGTAGTAGACGATCTCCATGGGAACGACTCCTTCTCAGAAGGCGCGGCGATGCGCGCCGGAACTCCGCCCGGGCGGGCGGGCCGAAGGCCGCGACGTAGCGCCTTTTGGCCCGGTTGTCGACACGCTCAGGAACGGCTCGCGAACAAATGTGACAAAAATGAAGACAATTTTGTCGCAGATCATGACAAGGCCTGTAATCCGCTGAATTCCGCCGCTGTTCGCACGAGTCCGCCAGGCCGCGCCAGTCCTTGATATTTGCCAATTTTGCCAAATATCGCCCGACTTGGCACGGGCCTTGCCCTAGCCCTCATGCCAACGCGCAAAACCCATCCCCTTTTGGAGGCATGTCATGAGAAAGATCGCCATCTACGGCAAGGGCGGCATCGGAAAGTCCACCACCACGCAGAACACCGTGGCGGGTCTGGCCACCCTGGGCAAGAAGGTCATGGTCGTGGGTTGCGACCCCAAGGCCGACTCCACCCGCCTGCTCCTGGGCGGACTCCAGCAGAAGACCGTGCTCGACACCCTGCGCGAGGAAGGCGAGGACGTCGAACTCGAAGACATCCTGAAGCCCGGCTTCAAGGGCACCATGTGCACCGAGTCCGGCGGCCCCGAGCCCGGCGTGGGCTGCGCCGGACGCGGCATCATCACCTCCATCAACCTGCTCGAACAGCTGGGCGCCTACAAGGAAGACAAGAACCTCGACTACGTCTTCTACGACGTGTTGGGCGACGTGGTCTGCGGCGGCTTCGCCATGCCCATCCGCGAAGGCAAGGCCCAGGAGATCTACATCGTCGTCTCCGGCGAAATGATGGCCATGTACGCCGCCAACAACATCTGCAAGGGCATCGTGAAGTTCGCCGAGAGCGGCGGCGTGCGCCTGGGCGGCCTGATCTGCAACTCCCGCAAGGTGGACCACGAAGAAGACCTGATCAACGCCCTGGCCGAACGCCTGGGCACCCAGATGATCCACTTCGTGCCCCGCGAAAACCAGGTGCAGCGCGCCGAGCTCAACCGCAAGACCGTCATCGACTTCTCGCCCGAGCACCCCCAGGCCGACGAATACCTGGCCCTTGCCTCCAAGATCCAGGACAACCAGAAGTTCGTCATCCCCAATCCGCTGCCCATCGACGAGCTGGAGGCCCTGCTCGTGAAGTACGGCATCGCCAACTAGGCCCGCGCGAAACACACCCTCAAGGCAGGAGAATCCAGCATGTCCCTCATCATGATCCGTTCCATCGTCCGCCCGGAGAAGGCCGACGACGTCATGGCCGCCCTCATGGAGTCCGGCTTCCCGGCCGCCACCAAGCTGGCCGTGGCCGGGCGCGGCAAGCAGCGCGGCATCAAGATCGGCGAAGTCACCTACGACGAGATCCCCAAGGTCCAGATCATGACCGTGGTCTCCGAGAAGGACAAGGAATACGTGGTCAAGACCATCGTGGACGCCGCGCGCACCGGCGGCAAGGGCAACTTCGGCGACGGCAAGATCTTCGTCTCCCCCGTGGACGAGATGGTCACCATCTCCTCCGGCGTCAAGGAGACCGACGTTTCGAGCATCGGGGAGGCCAGGTCATGAAGGAAGTCATCGCGGTGGTTCGCATGAACAAGATGAACCAGACCAAGAAGGCGCTCACCGATGCGGGCATCGCGGCCTTCTTCGCCCACGAGGCCTGGGGCCGGGGCAAGGGCCTGGTGAACGCCGAGGTGGCCGCCGCGGCCGCCGCCGGCAACCAGGAGGCCGCCGAGATCCTGGGCTCCAAGGGCAAGCTCTTCGCCAAGAGGATGGTCACCGTGGTGGTGCCCGACGAGAAGGTCCCCGCCGTGGTGGAGGCCATCGCGGCCGCCAACAAGACCGGCAAGCCCGGGGACGGCAAGATCTTCGTGCTGCCCCTCTCCGACTCCATCCGCGTGCGCACCGGCGAGACCGGCGCCTGCGCCATCGAATAACCGGCCTCGCGCCCAAGAGGATACGTTATGGACGCCCCATTGAAGGACCCCTTGACCATCCCGGACATCGATCCGGAAGAGGCCAGGAAGGAGCTTCTCGCCAAGTACCCCCCGAAGGTCGGCCGCAAGCGCTCCCAGCAGATCTACATCAAGGAAACCGACGGCGCCGAGGACCGCGAAATCCTCGCCAACGTCCGCACGGTTCCCGGCATCATCACCATGCGCGGCTGCACCTACGCCGGCTGCAAGGGCGTCATCCTTGGCCCCACGCGCGACATCATCAACATCACCCACGGCCCCATCGGCTGCGCCTTCTACTCCTGGCTGACGCGCCGCAACCAGACCGACGCCTCCGCACCCGGCGCGGAGAACTACATCCCCTACGCCTTCTCCTCCGACATGCAGGACGAGGACATCATCTTCGGCGGCGAGAAGAAGCTCAAGAAGGCCATCCAGGAAGCCTACGACCTCTTCAAGCCCAAGGCCATCGCCATCTTCTCCACCTGCCCCGTGGGCCTGATCGGCGACGACGTGCACGCCGTGGCCCGCGAGATGAAGGCCAAGCTCGGCATCAACATCTTCGGCTTCTCCTGCGAGGGGTACAAGGGCGTCTCCCAGTCGGCCGGTCACCACATCGCCAACAACAAGATCTTCTCCGAAGTGGTCGGCACCTCCGACACCCCCGTTCGCAAGGGCAAGTTCATGATCAACATGCTCGGCGAATACAACATCGGCGGCGACGCCTTCGAGATCGAACGCATCCTGGAGAAGTGCGGCATCACCCTCAACGCCACCTTCTCCGGCAACTCCACCTACAACGACTTCGCCTCCTGCCAGCTCTCGGACCTCAACTGCGTCATGTGCCACCGCTCCATCAACTACGTGGCCGACATGATGGAGACCAAGTACGGCATCCCCTGGATCAAGGTGAACTTCATCGGCGCCAACGCCTCGGCCAAGAGCCTGCGCCGCATCGCCGCCCACTTCGGCGACCCGGAGCTGATCAAGCGCGTCGAAGAGGTGATCGCCGAGGAAATGCCCGACGTGGAGGCCGCCCTGGCCGACATCAAGCCCCGCACCACCGGCAAGACCGCCATGCTCTTCGTGGGCGGATCGCGCGCGCACCACTACCAGGAGCTCTTCCGCGAACTGGGCATGACCACCCTGGCCGCCGGCTACGAGTTCGCCCACCGCGACGACTACGAAGGCCGCCACGTGATCCCCACCATCAAGGTGGACGCCGACTCGCGCAACATCGAGGAACTCGAGGTGGAGGCCGATCCCGAGAACTACAACCCCCGCCTGTCCGAAGCCGAAATGAAGGCCCGCGAAAAAGACGGCTGGAAGTTCAAGGAATACGAGGGCCTCATCCCCGACATGCCCAAGAAGGCCCTGATCATCGACGACCTCAACCAGTACGAGGCCGACAAGCTCATCGAGATGTACAAGCCCGACATCTTCTGCGCCGGCATCAAGGAAAAGTACTCCGTGCAGAAGATGGGCGTGCCCCTCAAGCAGCTGCACTCCTACGACTACGGCGGCCCCTACGCCGGGTTCAAGGGCGCGATCAACTACTACAAAGATATCGACAGGATGGTGAATTCCAAGGTCTGGTCGAAGGTGAAGGCCCCCTGGCGCGCCTCCGAACCCGAACTCACCGCCTGCTTCGTGGCCGGCTAGGAGGATAGGACAATGGCACTCTTACGGCACACCACCGCAGACATGACCGTCGACCGGCAGGCCCTGACCATCAACCCGGCCAAGACCTGCCAGCCCGTCGGGGCCATGTACGCCGCTCTGGGCATCCACGGCTGCCTGCCGCACTCCCACGGCTCGCAGGGCTGCTGCGCCTACCACCGCTCCGCCCTGACCCGCCACACCAAGGAGCCCATCGCTGCAGCCACCAGCTCCTTCACCGAAGGCTCCTCCGTGTTCGGCGGCCAGGCCAACCTGCTCACGGCCATCCAGAACATCTTCTCGGTCTACGAGCCCGACGTCATCGCCGTGCACACGACCTGCCTCTCCGAGACTATCGGCGACGACATGACCCAGATCGTCGAGAAGGCCCGCGTGGAAGGCAAGGTCCCCGCCGGCAAGCACGTGATCTACTGCAACACCCCCTCCTACGTGGGCTCGCACGTCACGGGCTACTCCAACATGGTCTTCGGCATGGTCAAGAACCTGGCCGAGTCCACCGGGACCAAGAACGGCAAGCTCAACATCATCCCCGGCTTCTGCGAGCCCTCGGACATGGCCGAGATCAAGCGCATCGCCGAAATGATGGGCGTGGCCGCCAACGTCTTCCCCGACACCTCCGGCGTGCTCAACGCCCCCCTCACCGGCAAGTACGAAATGTACCCTGCCGGCGGGGCCAGCGTGGCCGACATCAAGTCCTCCGGCGACGCCGTGGGCACCATCGGCCTTGGCGCCTGGGCCACCGCCCAGCCCGCCAAGTACCTGGACGCCGAACTCAAGGTCCCCTGCGAGATCATCGGCCTGCCCATCGGCCTGGAAGACACCGACGCCTACGTCATGGCCCTGGCCAAGATGAGCGGCAAGCCCGTGCCCGCCTCCATCGACTTCGAGCGCGGCCAGGTGGTGGACGTCATCAGCGACTACCACCAGTACTTCCACGGCAAGCGCGTGGCCCTGGCCGGCGACCCCGACCAGCTCATCGGCCTCACCAAGCTCCTGGTGGAGCTGGACATGATCCCGGCCTACCTGGTCTCCGGAACGCCCGGCAACAAGTTCGAGCGCGCCATTCGCGAGATCGTCAAAGGGACGCCCGCCGAGAACGTCACCAAGGTGAAGTGCCCCGGCGACATGTTCATCCTGCACCAGTGGATCAAGCAGGAGCCCGTGGACCTGCTCATCGGCAACACCTACCTGAAGTACATCGCCCGCGACGAGGATATCCCGCTCATCCGGCACGGATTCCCCATCACGGACCGCATGGGCCACACCCTGTTCCCCACCGTGGGCTACAAGGGAGCGCTGCGCCTCATGGAAAAGATGCTCGACGCCATCCTGACCAAGCGCGACCGCGACGCCAGCGAAGCCGAGTTCGAGCTGGTTTACTAGGAAGAGAGAAGAACGCCTCCGGCGGCCAGAGAGGAAACTTTTTGAAAAAGTTGGACGAGGGCCATCCTGGCCCTCGCCCTTCAGGCGCCGCCAAGGCGGCGTCCGATCCTTCGATCCTGAAGGATCGTCCTCTCTGGACTCTCCTTCAAAAACTTTTAAGGAGCTTCGCGGGCATCACCATCAACCGTGACGCAGCACGACGCGAAGCAACCGAGGGGGTCCGGGGGGAATCATTCCCCCCGGCGGGTGCAGGGCGGAGCCCTGCCGGGGTTTGGGGCGGAGCCCCAACATGAACCACGAAGGAGTTTCAGCGATGGTGAACAAGCCGAAGCATCACATACTGGTCTGCAACAGCTTCCGCGCCAAGGGCGAGCCCAAGGGCGTGTGTTTCAAGCAGGGCGGCAGCCTGCTCCAGTACATGGAGACGGAGATCCTGGACCGCGGCCTGGACGTGCTCATCACGGGTTCGGGCTGCCTGAAGCAGTGCGAGGACGGCCCGGTGATGATCGTCTACCCCGAGGCCTGGTGGTACGGCCACGTGGACTCGGAAGAGAAGGTGGACGAGATCCTGGACGCCCTGGAGAACGGCCAACCCTGCGAGGACCTGCTGCTCTAAAGCGTTCCTGCCTGCCTCGTGTCCGGTGCGGCGGCCGTCCGATCCTGCAGGGGATCGGGCGGCCGTCGCCAGTTTGAGCGCGCGTTCAGGGCGCGAACGATTCCGTGAACACCCGCCTCACCTCCCCCTGCCCGACCTCCCGCGCGAACACCCTGTAGTTCCCTGTTTCCTTGCGCACCCTCCCGGCCACCAGCGCCGGGTGGATGCCCAGCCGCCAGGCCAGCTCCTTCAGGCTCTTCTGGGTGCGGGGCGGGCTTGGCCCCCACTCGGCCGCCGGGATGATCGCCTCCTGGGCGGCCAGGTCGGCGTCGCGTTCGCGGTCGTCGTCCGCCGCTATGTCCAGGTCGTCCACGATCAGCGCTTCCGCGTCGTCCAGGTGCCCCAGCGCGATGTGCGCCAGCTCGTGCAGCAGGGTGAACCAGAAATGGTCGATACGGTCGTGCCGCAGGGTCAGCGCCACCACGGGGATGCCGTCCTTGAGGCGGAACGCGGCTCCGTCCAGGTAGGTCCGGTTGAAGTGGCGCTGCACCACCAGGGCGATGCCCCGCGAGCGGAGCAGTTCCACCGCCTGCCGGGGGCCGTCGTGGTGGATGCTCAGCCGCGCCGTCCGGCGCAGGAAGTCGGCGTCTATGCCCGCGAAGGCCACGGCGGGCCTGGCCTGGTTGGCGGCGGCCCTGGCGCAGAGCAGCCAGGCCTGCACGGCGTACGGGTCGTCCTTGCCGCTGCGGCGCAGGCTGCGGCGAAAGCTCGCGGCCTCGGCCAGGCAGGCGTCGCAATTTGCCAGCGCCAGCACGTGGCGCATGATCTCTTCGGCCTGGGTCTTGGGGTCGAACCCGGGCGCGTGGCCGTGCTTGACCATCTCCTTCACGGGGAATCGAGTGAAGTCGACGGACTCCTCCTCGCTGCCCAGGCTCGCGTATTCCCGGGCCAGGATCTCCACGGGCAGGCCAAGGCCCTTGGAAAGCGCGCGCACCATGGCCAGCGTCAGGGGGCGCTTGCGGTTGAGCACCTCGGAAACCCTGGCCTTGGACCCCATGTAGGGGGCCAGGTCGGCCGGTTTCATGCCGCGCTGGTCCATGACGAAGCGGATGGCCTCGATGGGGTCCGAGGGCGGCAGCACATGGTGCTGGTCCTCGTAATGCTGGACCAGGACAATCCGCACGTCCAGCTCGTCTCCTTCGTCCGTACCGGGCTGCGCCCCCCACAAGGCGTCGATGCGGGAAAGGGCGGCCTGGTAGTCTTCCTCAGTCCTTATGGGACGGGGGAACATACGCCACCTCCGCAGGGTTGATAGTGTCATATTCCTTGTGCGTGCCGAACCAGATCGTGAAGGCCACCCGACGCTGGTAATCCAGCCCGGCCACCAGCCGGTAGTGGTTCCCCTTGATGTTGAAGACCACCCGGTCGTCCCTGATCTGGTCAGCGCTGCCGAAAACCGACTTGAGGTCAGGAAAATGCTTGAATTCCCGCCTCTCAATGATGTCCAGCCAAGCCAAAAGAGCACCAGCGGCCTGGGGGTGCTTCGCGCACCAGAACTTGAGAGTGCCTTTGGCGATTACACGCACGGAATCCATGTAATCATACCGGAAATGATTGTCAATGAATTGTTTCCAAAACAGAAACATTGTAGTGAGGCCGTCAAGGACCTTTCCGGCCACGTGGACTCGGAGGAGAAGGTGGACGAGATCCTGGACGCCCTGGAAAACGGCGAAGCCTGCGAGGACCTGCTGCTCTAAAGCGTTCCTGCCTGCCTCGTGTCCGGTGCGGCGGCCGTTCGATCCTGCAGGGGGTCGGGCGGCCGTCGCCAGTTTGAGGGAAGGGCGATGGCGGCGTTTTCAGGCTGGCCGCCCTTCAAAAGCTCTTGAGGGGCATGAGCACTCCCGGCACGGGCCCCGGCGTCTTTGCTTCGCGACGGAACGTTTTGCGGGAGTCGGTCGGGAAAAGCCATGCGGCGTTATCGCTCGCCAGCCTGATCAGGGCAGGACAGGCCGGCTGGGCGCTCTGCAAATCATTCCTTCTTGCTATGAGATGGCGTCCTGTGCTAGAAAGTTAGCGTAACATCATAACCAGGTCGGAGAGGACGCGTGCCGGTCTCTCTCCAGCCAAACAAAGGGGACTTCTTCATGAGGAAACGGATCGCGACGCTGGGCTGCGCCGCCCTGCTCCTGATGGCCTCCGCAGCATTCGCCGGGCAGGACGACGCCAAATGGATCGCCAAGTGCATCCAGGACAACAAGGACGCCAACGTGCCGGTGGAAGTTATCACCAAGTACTGCACCTGCATGAACAACCTCATGGACGACAACGAAACCCAGTCCATCACGCAGTGGGAGAAGACGCACCCCGCCGAGCGGGCCAAGTGCGACAAGGAGTCCGGCTGGAAGTAGCCCTCGTGAGGCGAGGGATCCGGCCCGTAGCAGCCTGAGCCCTGCGCGACGCGCGCAGGGCGGGGGATTGTCCGGGCCGCCGTTCCGCCACGGGGCGGGCGGCGGCCTTTGTTTTTCGTCCGCCCAGGCCTTAGCCGCGCGCGGCCCACTCCCGGCAGGCCTCCACCACGCGCTCCACGTGGGCCTCGGGGATGCCCGGGTAGCAGGGCAGGCTCGTCACGCGAGCTGCTGCCGCCTCGGCCGTCGGGCATCCGGCGTCCGCGCTCCGGGCGTCCGCCGCCGAGGGGGCAGGGCCCTGCGCCACGGCGTCCGTTCCCGGAGCGGCGGGGGCTAGCGCCTCCGTGTCGGGGGCGACGCGGCCCTGTGCCGCAAGAAACGGGTGCCGGTTCAGGGCCTGGGAGTAGTGCACGCCCGTGTCCACCCCGCGTTCCGAGAGGAAGCGCCTGAACTCCGCGCGTTCGCCCGGGCGCACCACGTAGAGGTGCGGCACGCGCCCCGGCTGGCCGGGCACGGGTTCCAGGGCGGAGAGGGCCTGGTCGTAGCGGGCGGCCACGGCCACGCGCCGGGCGTTGTGCTCGTCCAGGCAGGCCAGGCGTTCGGTGAGCAGCGCGGCCTGCATCTCGTCCAGGCGGGAGTTCATGCCCGGCAGCACGCACACGCCCGAGGCGTCCTGGCCGTAGAAGCGCATGGAGACCAGCCGCTCGGCCACGCCCGGGTCGGCGGTGACCACGGCCCCGCCGTCGCCGTAGGCCCCCAGGTTCTTGGTGGGGTAGAAGCTGAAGGAGGCTGCGTGGCCCCAGGTGCCGCAGTGGCGGCCGAAGGCCTCGGAGCCGGTGGACTGGGCGCAGTCCTCGATCACCGCCAGGCCCAGGCGGTCCGCCTCGGCGCGGATGGCGGGCATGTCGCAGAGGTTGCCGTAGAGGTGCACGGGGACGACGGCCTTGGCTCCCAGGGCCGCCGCACGGGCCACGGCCGAGGCGGGCATGAGGAGCGTGGCGGGGTCCACGTCCACGAAGAGGGGCACGCACCCGGCGCGCAGCACGGCCACGGCGGTGGGCGGGGCGGTGAGGGCGGGCACGGCCACCAGGCTGCCGGGCTCCACGCCCAGCGCCCAGAGGGCCAGGGTGATGGAATCCGTGCCGTTGGCCACGCCCACGGCGTGGGGGACGCCCACGTAGCGGGCGAAGGCGCGCTCGAAGCGTTCCACCTCCGGCCCCAGGATGATCCGGCGGGAGGCCAGCGCCCGGTGGGCGGCCTCGCGCAGGCCGTGGCGCGCCGGGGCCGAGACGCGCTCCAGGCTGAAGAAATCCACGCGCCCGTCGCGGTCCGCTGGGGCCAGGTCCTGCCCAACGGTCTTGTCCACGATGAAGAGCGGGCGGCGTCTGGTCTGCTCCAGGTTGATCCACAGGTACCCGCCAAGCACGCCGAAGCCCAGGAGCACCGTGGCCAGGATCACCGTCTGCATGAGCATCAGGGCCGACCAGCCCGGCACGGTGATCCAGCCGAACAGGTTGGCCAGCAGGACGTAGAAGGCCATGAGCACGCCCGCCGCGCCCACCACCAGCCCCGTGCCCGCGAAGAGCTTCATGGGCAGGGAGCTGAAGGCCACCAGGGAGTGGAAGGCGTAGGCCAGCTTGCGCCCCATGGACCACATGCTGCGCCCGTGCTTGCGCGCGGCGCGCTCGTAGGGGATGACGCTGCGCTCGAACCCGGCCCAGAGGATCAGCCCCACAAGGCTGGTCTTCTTCTCGGAGGACTCCAGGATCACGCGGACCACGCGGCGGTCGATGAGGCAGAAGTCGAAGCCGCCGGGGGGCATGTCGGGCATGGCGAAGCGGCGGAAGGACCACCAGAACGCCCGGGAAAAGAGGCGCGAGGCCAGGGGGTCGTCGCGGTCCTTGCGGGAGCAGAGCACCACGGGGATGCCCGAGCGCCAGCGCCGGACCATCTCCGGGATCAGCTCCGGGGGGTCCTGGAGGTCGGCGGAGAGGATCACCACGGCGTCGTGGGCGGCCACCTGGGCCATGCCCGCGGCGATGGCCGTGAAGGAACCGTGGTTGCGCGAGAGCAGGACCACGCGCACGCGGGGGTCGCGGGCGGCGAGGCTTTCCAGCACGGTCTGGCTGTCGTCGGGGGAGCGGTCGTTGACGAACTGGATCGTCAACTCCACGTCCAGGCCGCGCGTGGCGGCATCGATGCGCTCGTAGAGTTCGGGGAGGCTGGCCTCGTTGCCGTAGACCGGCACCACGACGGCCAGACGTTTCAGGATGCTTCGCATGCGGGGCAGTCCATGTCCGGGGAGGGGGCCAGGCCCTGCCAGCCGCCGGGGCATCGTAGGAGTTCGCCTTCGCGCGTCAGCGGGCGCCCGCAGACGCAGGCCAGCCCGCGCTGCCTGGCGGGATTGCCGGTGACCAGCGCGAAAGGGGGCACATCGCGCGTGACCACAGCGCCCGCGCCCACCAGGGCGTATTCGCCGAGGGTGATGCCGGGCAGGATCACGGCCCCGGCGCCCAGGGAGGCCCCGCGCCCGATGATGGTGTGCAGCGGCGGCTTGTAGCGCTTGCTGCGCGGGTTCTTGTCGTTGGTGAAGCACACGCCCGGGCCGATGAACACGTCGTCGCCAACGCGCAGGCCGTCCCAGAGGGCCACGTGGCATTTCACGGTCACGCGGTCGCCCAGCACCACGTCGTTTTCCACGAAAACGAAGTCGCAGATGTTGGCGTCGCGCCCGATCACCGCGCCGGGCAGAACGTGGGCGAAGGCCCACACGCGCGAGCCCGGGCCCACGCGCTGGCTCTCGCAGAGGCCCCGGGGGTGCACGAAGCAGCCGGGCGCGTCCATCACCAGTACCTCGCCTTGTGCAGGCGGTAGTAGTCCAGGGTGCGGCGCACGCCCTCCTCCATGTCCACGCGGGGCTGCCAGCCCGTGAGGGTGCGGATCTTGGTGATGTCGGAATAGAAGTCGCCGGGCTCCTGGGCCTTGCGCTCGGCCGAGAAGGGAGTGAAGCGCCAGCTCGCCCCCGGCTCCACCCGGGCGATGGTCTCGGCCAGTTCTCGGAAGTGGGAGGGGCGGTCGTGCCCGATGTTGTAGACCCCGCCCACGGCCTCGGGATGCACGGCCAGGGCCAGCAGGGCGTCCACGCAGTCGTCCACGTAGAGGAAGTCGCGCTTGATGAGTCCGTCGCCGAACACGGAGATGGGTTCCTTCTCCAGGGCCAGACGCATGAACCAGTTGGCCACGCAGAACCTGTTGTGGCGCATCTGGGCGCGCGGGCCGTAGATGTTGGTGAGCCGCGTGAGCACGCAGGGGATGGAGTGGGCGCTCAGGTAGGACTGGATGATGTGCTCCGCCGCCAGGAGCGAGATCTCGTAGATGCCCTTGGGCCTGGGCACCACGTCCTCGCCCGCCGGGAGCGTGAGCACCGGGCCGTACTGGCCTCGCGAGCCCAGCTTCACCACCTTGGCCCGGGGGTTGACCTTGCGCAGGGCCTCCATGACCACCACCGTGCCCCGGATGTTGATGTCCACGTCTGGGTAGGGGTCCGAGAGGCTTTTCAGGTGGCAGACCTGGCCCGCCGAGTGGAACACGTAGTCCTGGTCGCGCACGAGCCATTCCATGGCCGAGGCGTCGCGGATGTCGCAGAAGTTGACCTGGATGGCGTCCCTGGCGGGTTCGATGTTGAAGAGGTTGCCGCCGTATTCGTCGATCATGGCGTCCACGGCCATGACCTTCGCCCCGGCCCCGGCCAGGCGCAGGGCCAGGCTGGAGCCCAGGAAGCCCAGGCCGCCCAGGATGAGCGCCCGCTTGCCCGCGAAGGCGGGAAGGATGTCCTTGTCGATGTCGGTCATAGGGGGCGGGTCCTCAGAAAAAGATGAGTGCGTCCTTGTGCCAGAGCTGCGCGCCGCCCTCCAGGACGATTTCCAGGTCCACGGGGGTGCCCGGCCTGCTCCAGCCCTGGTCCGCGCAGCCGGCGCAGAGTTCGTGGATGGCCCCCACGGGGGTCCACCCGGGGGCCGGGCCGCGCCGGTCGTAAAGGATTTTTCTATCCTTGCCGATCACCTGTGAAATGACAAGCCGGTCTCCGGGTCCGGAGAAGCGCGGGTAGAAGAGAAAACGGGAAGCCGAGAGTCTGGCGCTCACCAGGAGGCGGCCGGGCAGTGGGCCGGAACGCTCGAACACGCGCCAATCCCGGACGTCGGAGGGCGCGTCGCGCAGGCCGGACTGGCCCAGCGTCTCCTGCTCCACGTTGCTGCACGCCAGCAGCCTGTCCTGGCCGGAGTGCTCCACGGGCAACTCGCGGGCGAAAAGGCACCACGCGTCGTGCGTGAAGCCGCCCCCGTACCAGGCCGTGCCCGCCCAGACGGCGGCGGCCATGGCCAGCGCGTAGACCACGCGTCCGGTCAGGCGGCCGGTCATCCGCCGCTCCCGGCCGGGGTCGCCTGGACCGGCGACCTCAGGAAGAGCGTGCCCACGCTCGTCTCCTTGAGCACCTTGAAGTCGGGCGAGGCCAGGGCCTTCTCGCGGGTCTTCCCGGAGAGCAGGGCGAAGCGCGAGCGCACGGGCAAGCCCCCTCCCGGCAGCGACTGGATGCCGTAGCGCGGCGGCACGGCCAGCCACGCCGTGGCTCCGTCCGGGCCCTCGAGGCGCACGGCCAGGGTCTCGTCCCAGGGGTTGCCGTTCTTCCAGTCCTTCAGGTGCTCCGAAAGCTCCTCGCGCAGGATGTCCACGCGCTGTCGCTCCTCGGCGTTCAGGTAGCCCGGGTGGTGCTGGTACTGGTGGTAGCCCAGGGCCGAAGGCAGGAGCAGCGCCCCGTAGAGCACCAGGGGGTGCAGGGCCGGGGAGGGCAGGAAGCGCCGCGCCAGGGGCAGGCAGAAGAGGTAGTGGGCGCTCAGGAGCCGGACCATGTTCATGCCGTTGCCCACCCAGGCCACGGCGTTCACGGCGAAGAGCCCCAGCAGGCATGCGGACACGGCCAGCAGGGCCTCCCGGTGCAGGGAGGGGATGCGCAGGGCGCGGCCGGTGCGTTTCCATCCGGCCAGCCACAGGCCCAGGCACGCTCCCAGGGCCAGGGCAAGATCAAGGGAGAGGAGGGCGCTGGCCCGGACGTTGCCGCCCACGTCGGCCAGTTGGGAAAGGTTGCCCGCAGCGCGCCCCCAGAGGCCTGCCAGGCTCCCGCCGGACGCGCCCGGGCCGCCCAGGAACACCTGGGCCTCGGGCGAGCCGTACCAGGCGGGCACGAAGAGATGGAACGCCCACACCACGGCCAGGCCCGCCGCCCCGCCCGCCAGCACGGCAAGGAGCAGCCGCCGGGGCCGCTCGCCCAGCACGGTGTAGGCGTAGGGGACCAGGCACACGGCCCAGGTGTAGCGCACGAAGCACAGGGCCAGAAGCAGCGCGCCGGTCCAGAGGGCGGCGGCGCGGTCCGGTTTTCCGGCGGCGTTGGCCTCCATGAGCCGGATGAAGCCCCAGGCCAGGGGCAGGGCCCCGGCCATGTGCAGCCCGTCCTGGAAGGAGGAGGGCGCGAAGAGCAACACCGGGGGATA
Source organism: Fundidesulfovibrio sp. (assembly GCF_058402725.1). Taxonomy (NCBI): domain Bacteria; kingdom Pseudomonadati; phylum Thermodesulfobacteriota; class Desulfovibrionia; order Desulfovibrionales; family Desulfovibrionaceae; genus Fundidesulfovibrio; species Fundidesulfovibrio sp. The sequence continues at coordinate 29,861 of NZ_JBZVFJ010000001.1, forward strand.
GAGGGCCACGCCCAGGGCCAGCAGGAGGCACGCGCCCGGTTCGGCGCGCTCCTTCCAGAGCAGAAAGCCCAGGCCCAGGGTGATGAGGCCCAGGTTGACCACGGGGATCAGGGCGAAGCCCAACTCCGGCAGGAGGCGGTAGAAGGATCCGTACAGCACGGCCACAGCCACGCCGTGGGGGCCGAACCCTTTGATGACCGAGGTCGTGTCGTTGACCCCGTAGTTCCCGCCGGAAAAGCCCGCCGCAGCGAAAGAGGCCATCTCCCGCCAGTAGGGGAACTGGTCGATGTCGAAGTGGGGCATGAAATCCGTGAGGGACGCCCCGAAGCTCGCGCGCGCGACGCCGCAGGCCAGGGCCGCCGGGAGGACGGCCAGCAGAAGCGGCGCGAGCGACCTGGCGATGTGGTGCATCCTGGCTCCGTGAGGCGCGGGTGGGCTGGCGTTTCGCGCGGACGAACCGCGCGGGGACGCACGGCTTATGCCAGAGCGGCCCCGCGAAGTCCAGAAAGCGGCCCCGGCCGGGGGAAAGGGGGGATGAGGCCGGGGAGGGAGGAGCGGGCGGGGGGCGGCCCGGCCAAAGGGGCGGCCGGGCCGGGCGGGGGGCTATTCCTCGGTTTCGCCGATGGTGCGCACGTTCACCAGCTTGTCCCAGGCGTAGTAGGTGTTGATGGCTTCCTTGCCGTTCTTCTCGGTGATGCGCAGGAATTCCTCGCCGAGGAAGAGCACGGCCTGCGCGTAGACCTTGCCCTCGTTGATCTGGATGGCCAGGCCCTTGCGCAGCTTGCGCGAGAGGGTGCCGTGCACGGGCATGGAGGCGTATTCGAAAATCTTTTCCCAGGTGGCCTTGTTCATGGTGTTCTCCTTGTTTCGAAACGTTGGGCAACAGCTACCATGTCTCGGGGAAAAATGCAGCAATATACAAAAATGTTAACAGGGTCGTGCAGTCCGGGCCGGGGATGGACTCCAGGGCCGATGTGCGCTAGATGGCCCGGACACAGAACACCCGCAAGGAGCGCACGCATATGGTCCTGATGGAAACCTCCATGGGTCTGATCACCATCGAACTCTACCCGGACAAGGCCCCGGTCACCGTGGCCAATTTCCTGAAATACGTGGACGACGGCTTCTACGAGGGCACCATCTTCCACCGCGTCATCGACAACTTCATGATCCAGGGCGGCGGCATGAACGTGACCATGAAGGAAAAGCCCACCAACGCCCCCATCGTCAACGAGGCGGACAACGGGCTGGAAAACCTCACCGGCACCCTGGCCATGGCCCGCACCATGGACCCCCACAGCGCCACCGCGCAGTTCTTCATCAACGTGGGCGACAACCACTTCCTCAACCATAAGGGCAAGACCCCCGAAGGCTGGGGCTACTGCGTCTTCGGCAAGGTGGTGGACGGCATGGACGTGGTGAACAAGATCAAGAAGGTGCGCACCCGCAGGGCCGGCTTCCACGACGACGTGCCCGTGGACCCCGTGACCATCAACTCCTGCCTGCGCGAGGAGTAAGGCCCCGTGGCCGAGGATCGCATCGAGGCGGGCCGGGGCGTCCTGGCCTCCCTCGACCCCGGCAACGAGGCCATGCTCCGCCAGGCCTTCGACCGGGTCGCCCCGGGCATGACCGAATTGATCCTCGGCTTCTTCGGCGACGTGTACGCTAGGCCCGGGCTGCCCCTGCGCGAGCGCATGCTCGTCACCCTGGCGGCCCTGGCCGCGCTGGGCCACGCCCAGCCACAGATCGCGGCCCATGTGAAGAACGCCCTGAACGTCGGCCTCACCCGCGAGGAGATCGCCGAAGTGTTCATGCAGGTGTCCGGCTACGCCGGCTTCCCGGCCGCGCTCAACGCCCTGGCCACCGCCAGGGCGGTCTTCGAACAAGACTCCTAACCGACCCAAGGCCAATCCGACATGCCCAACGTCTACCTCATCGGCGCGGGACCCGGCGATCCGGGCCTTCTCACCCTCAAGGCCAAGCGCGTCCTGGAGACCTGCGACGTGCTGGTCTACGACTACCTGGCCAACAAGGCCTTCCTGGACTACTGCCGCCCCGGCGCGGAGATCATCTACGTGGGCAAGAAGGGCGGGGACCACACCCTGCCCCAGGGCGACATCAACAAGCTTCTGGTTGCCAAGGCCCGCGAGGGCAAGGTGGTGGCGCGCCTCAAGGGCGGCGACCCCTACGTCTTCGGGCGCGGCGCGGAAGAGGCCGAAGAGTTGCTGGCCGACGGGCTCACCTTCGAGGTGATCCCCGGCGTCACCAGCGCCGTGGCCGCCCCGGCCTACGCGGGCATTCCCATCACGCACCGCAAGTTCGCCTCGTCCGTGAGCTTCATCACCGGCCACGAGGACCCCACCAAGGACGAGTCCGCCCACAACTGGCCCGCCCTGGCCCAGGCGGCCTCCACCCTGGTGTTCTTCATGGGCGTGAAGAACCTGGCCGACATCTCGCGCCGCCTCATCGAGGGCGGGCGCGACCCCAAGACCCCCGCCGCCCTGGTGCGCTGGGGCACCACCTGCCGCCACCGCTCCATGGTCTCCACCCTGGAGGACATCCCGGCCGAGGCCAGGCGTCTGGGCTTCAAGGCCCCGTCGCTCCTGGTGGTGGGCGAGGTGGTCTCGCTGCACGACACCCTCAACTGGTACGAGAAGCGCCCGCTTTTGGGCAAGGGCGTGGTGGTCACCCGCTCGCGCGAGCAGGCCAGCGACCTGGTGCGCCTGCTCACCGACCTGGGGGCCTGCGCCTGGGAGTTCCCCACCATTGAGGTGGCCCCCCTGGCCGACACCGCCCCCGTGCGCGAGGCCCTGGGACGCCTGAACTGCTACGACTGGCTTGTGTTCACCTCCGTGAACGGCGTGAAGTGCTTCTTCACCGAGATGGACGCCATGGCCCTGGACGCGCGCGCCCTGGGCGGGCTCAAGGTGGCGGCCATCGGCCCGGCCACGGCCCAGGCCCTGGCCGAGCGCGGCATCCGCGCGGACTTCGTGCCCGAGAAGTACGTGGCCGAGTCCGTGGTGGAGGGGCTTCTGGCCCTGCAGGTCGGCGGCAAGCGCGTGCTCATCCCCCGCGCGGCCCAGGCCCGCGAGGTGCTCCCCGAGGAACTGGCCCGCGCCGGGGCGCTCGTGGAGGTGCTGCCCGTCTACGAGACGAAGCTCGCCCGGCAGGACCCCGACGAAGTGCTCGCCGCCATCGAGGAGGGGGAGATCCACTTCCTCACCTTCACCAGCTCCTCCACGGTGGACAACTTCTTCCAGGTGGTCCCGGCCGCCCGCGTGGCCGCCCTGCGCGACAGGCTCACCATCGCCTGCATCGGCCCCGTCACGGCGGCCACCCTGAAAAAGCACGGCTTCGAGCCCGACGTGCAGCCCGAGAACTACACCATCCCGGCCCTGGCCCAGAGCCTGGTGCGGGCCGCCATGGCAGACTGAACGTGGCCCTGCCCGTCGCCGTCCTGGTTTCCGGCTCCGGGTCCAACCTCCAGGCGCTCATCGACCGCATCGAGGAGGGCGTCCTGGACGCGGAGATCCGCCTCGTGGCCTCCAACAAGCCCGAGGCCTTCGGCCTGGAGCGCGCCAGACGCAGCGGCATCCCGGCGCTGGCTCTGCCCCACAAGGATTTTACGGACCGCGAGGCCTTCGACCAGGCCCTGGTCCGGGCCATCCGGGAGTCAGGAGCCCAGGCCGTGGTGCTGGCCGGGTTCATGCGCCTGCTCACCCCGGTGTTCCTCCAGGCCTTCCCCGGGCGCGTGCTGAACATCCACCCCGCGCTCCTGCCCGCCTTCCCCGGAGCACACGGCCAGCGCGACGCAGCGCACCACGGCGTGAAGCTCGCCGGGTGCACCGTGCACTTCGTGGACGAACTCATGGACCACGGCCCCGTGATCGCCCAGGCCGCCGTGCCCGCATGGACCGACGACACCCCCGAGACCCTGGGCGGACGCATCCTGGCCCTGGAGCACCGCCTGCTGCCCCAGGCCGTGCAGTGGCTCGCACAGGACCGCCTGCGCCTGGACGGCCGCAAGGTGCGCCTGCTTCCCGGCCGCGCCCCCCTGGCCGCCCCCCCGGCCGACGCCCTGGTGAACCCCCCGCTGGAAGCCGGATTCTGACGCATCACGGCCCCGTCGGCGGGCAGGGCGTCGCTCCCTGGCGGCGCGCCCCCGCCAAAGCCGTTCCATGCCGCCCCGCGATGCTCTCCGAGGGTGCAACTGCCCGCTGAGAATGTCGCTTCTGCAGCCTGTGCGAGACACTCGCCAGCCAGGCCCGGGCGGATGCCAGGCACTGGGCGCCGTTCCCCTCCGCGAGGGGTCGGCTGTTTGCCAGCAACCAGGCCAGGCAGGATTTCTCACCGGGCTGGTAACCGTTTGCCCCCGGGGGGCGTCTTATAGACAGTTCGCTTTCCAAACATTAGCGTTCTAATTATTAGATGCCGTCGCAAGGGGGCTCCCATGATCCTCAAGGAAATGCCCAGCTACCAGTCCCTGCTGGACAGAGCCCAGCGCTATCCCACCATGGACGTGCTGGTCTGCGAAGCCTATCTCCACGTGCTGCGCACGGGCACCATCCTGCATCACTGCGTGGAGCGCGGCCTGGCCAAACGCGGCCTCTCCTTCGGCCGGTTCATGATCCTCAACCTGCTCAGCCGCGAGCCGGACCCCGTCCCGGTGTGCAAGCTGGCCGAGATGGTCGGGGTGACAACGCCCACCGTGTCGGCCGTGCTCTCGGGCATGGTGCGCGACCTGCTGGTGGAGCGCCTGGAAGACCCCCAGGACCGCCGCGTGGTGCGCATCGCGCTGCTGCCCGCCGGACAGAAGATCCTCGACGACGTGCTCCCGGACCTCTTCCGCTACCAGGCCGAGGTGATGTCGGGCCTCAGCGGCGATGAGTTCAAGACCCTGATCGCGCTGCTCTCCAAGGTCCGCCTGGACGCCGGAGGCTTCTCCGCAGGCAGCGCCGCCAGACCATGAGGTGACGATGTCTTCTTCCGATACGCCCACCGTGAGTGTTCCGGCGGGCAAGGCCGCGCCGGGCGGCAAGGCTGGCAGGCTCGCCGTCCTGGCCGTGGCGCTGGCCGCCCTGGCCGCGCTCGGCTGGTGGTGGTGGCAGGAATCGCACTTCGAGACCACCGACGACGCCTTCATCACCGGGCATGTGGCCAACGTGGCCCCCCAGGTGCCCGGGCGCGTGCTGGAGGTGCTCGCGGACGACAACCGCCGCGTGCAGGCGGGCGACGTGCTCCTGCGCCTGGACCCGGCCATCTTCCAGGCAGAACTGGGCCAGGCCAGCGCCAACCACGAAGAGGCCCGGGAGCGCCTGCGCGAGAGCCAGAGCCAGCACCGCGCCGCCCTTGCCGCCCTGGAACAGGCCCAGGCAGATGCCGCCTCCGCAGAGGCCCAGGCCGCCAACGCCTCCACCGACCTCTCCCGCTACAGCCAACTGGTGCGCACGGGCGCCGTCTCCCAGCAGGCCCAGGACAACGCCCAGACCCTGGCCCGCACCACGGCCTCGGCCCTGCTGGGGGCGCGCAAGCGCGTGGCCGCCGCCGAGGCCCAGGCGGACCTTGCCGCCGCCCAGATCAACACCGCCCGGGCCGCCGTGGAGCGCTACCGCGCCGCCATGGAGAAGGAAACCCTGCATGTGGCCTACACCGAGGTGCGCGCCGGCCTGTCGGGGCGGGTCACGCGAAAGTCCGTGGAACCCGGCGACTATGTGCAGGCGGGCCAGGCCGTGCTCGCCCTGGTGGGCGACGACGTGTGGGTGGTGGCCAACTTCAAGGAGACCCAGATCCAGGGCATGCGCCCCGGCATGCCCGTGAGCTTCACCGTGGACGCCTATCCCGGAAGGATGTTCACCGGGAAGATCGACAGCCTCCAGGCGGGCACGGGTTCGGCCTTCAGCCTGCTGCCGCCCCAGAACGCCTCGGGCAATTTCGTGAAGGTGGTGCAGCGCGTGCCCGTAAAGATCGTTCCCGACGCCCTGCCCGACGGGAAGGACCTCCACCTGGCCCCGGGCATGTCCGTGATGCCCCGGGTGCGGGTGCGCTAGGGCCATGCCCGCCCAGCACCACGCCCCCTGGCGGCCCCGGGCCAGCCTGTGGGTGATCGCGCCCTCGGTGATGCTGCCCACCATCATGGAGGTGCTCGACACCACCATGGCCAACGTGGCCCTGCCCCAGATGGCGGGCAACCTCTCGGCCAGCCACGAGGAGGCCACCTGGGTGCTCACCAGCTACCTGGTGGCCAACGCCATCGTGCTGCCGCTGACGGGATGGTTCTCCGTGCGTTTCGGGCGCAGACGCTTCCTGCTGGCCTGCGTGGCCCTGTTCACCCTGGCCTCGGCCTGGTGCGCGGCGGTGGGCTCCATGCCCATGCTCATCCTGGCGCGCGTGGTCCAGGGCGCGGCGGGGGGCGCGCTCCAGCCCCTGTCCCAGGCCATCCTCATGGAGAGCGCCCCGCCCGAGAAGCGCGGCACGGCCATGGCCATCTTCGGCATGGGCGTGGTGGTGGCCCCCATCGTGGGCCCCACCCTGGGCGGCTGGCTCACGGACCACTATTCCTGGCGCTGGATGTTCACCATCAACATCCCCGTGGGCGTGGCCGCCTTCCTCATGTGCCGGACCTTCATCGAGGACCCGCCCTACCTGGAGGCCCAGCGCCGCAAGGCGGGCGGCGTGGACGTGACCGGCTTCGCCATCATGGCCCTGTGGCTGGCCACCCTCCAGGTCGTGCTGGACAAGGGCCAGCAGGAGAACTGGTTCGAGACGGGCTGGATCCTCTGGTTCTCCGTGATCTCCTTCCTCTCCATGGTCGCCTTCATCGTCTGGGAACTCCGGGCCGAGCACCCCATCGTGGACCTGCGCGTGTTCAAGGACGCCAACTTCGCCATCGGCACGGGCATGATGACCCTCCTGGGCGTGGTGCTCTACGCCACCATAACGCTCCAGCCCCTCTACCTGCAGACGCTCATGGGCTACACGTCACTGGACAGCGGCCTGGCCCTCAGCCCCCGGGGCATCGGGGCCATCGTCTCCATGGTGCTGGTGAGCAGGCTCATCAACCGCGTGGACGCGCGCAAGCTCATCGCCGGGGGGTTCTTCATCCTGGGGCTCACGTCGCTCTATTTCTCCACCGTCAACCTGCAGATCAGCCCGGGGCACATCGCCTGGCCCAACGTGGTCATGGGGCTCTCCATGGGCTTCATCTTCGTGCCCCTGACCATGCTTTCCATGGCCTCCATGCCCCAGCACCGCATGGGCACGGCCTCGGGTCTTTTCAACCTGATGCGCAACATCGGGGGCGGGGTGGGCATTTCGGTGGTCACCACCATGGTGGCGCGGGGCTCCCAGAGCCACCAGACCCTCCTGGCCGGGCACATGACCCCCGCCAACCCGCGCTTCAACGAGTTCTTCCAGGGCCTCACGGCCTATTTCTCCCAGGGTTTCGACCCCGTGGCCGCCAAGCAGAAGGCCCTTGCGGTGCTGGAGCAGCTGCTCTTGCAGCAGTCGGCCCTCCTGGCCTATCTGGACAGCTTCCGGCTCCTGGGCATGGTGAGCCTCGTGTGCGTGGCGGGGGCGCTTTTCATGCGCCGCCGGGCCGCGCGCGGCGGCGTTGCGGCCATGCACTGAGGCCGGACAAACCAACAAACCAAGCACATCTGGAGGCTTATCATGGACATGGCCCAACTGCGCAAGAACGCCCGCGAGGCGATGAAGGGCTATTGCAGGGTCTGCCCCGTCTGCGACGGACGCGCCTGCGCCGGGGAAGTGCCCGGCATGGGCGGGGCCGGAACCGGGCGCGCCTTCGGGGCCAACCTGGAGGCCCTGGCCGCCTGGCGGCTCAACCTGCGCACCATCCACGCCGTAAAGGAGGCCGACACCTCCGTGGAACTCTTCGGCAAGACGCTCTCCATGCCCGTGCTGGCCGCGCCCATGACCGGCGTGGTCTACAACATGGGCGGCAAGATCGCCGAGGACGTCTTCTCGGAGATGATCATCGCGGGCGCCCTGGCCGCCGGGACCGTGGGCTGCTGCGGCGACGGCGCCGACCCGGCCATGTACGAGGGCGGCGTGCGCTCCATCGCGGCCCACGCCGGACAGGGCGTGCCCTTCATCAAACCGCGCGCCCAGGAGGCCGTGCTGGCCCTGGTGCGCCGCGCCGAGGAGGCCGGAGCCCTGGCGGCGGGCATGGACGTGGACGGCGCGGGCCTCATCACCATGGCCCTCAAGGGCCAGCCCGTGAGCCCCAAGACCTTCGTGGAAATCAAGGAGATCACCGCCTCCACGCGCCTGCCCTTCGTGATCAAGGGCGTGATGACCCCCGACGAGGCCCAACTGGCCGTGGGCGCGGGCGCTGCGGCCATCGTGGTCTCCAACCACGGCGGGCGCGTGCTGGACCACACCCCGGGCGCGGCCGAGGTGCTCCCCGAGATCGCCGCGCGCGTGAAGGGCCGCGTGACCATCCTGGCCGACGGCGGCGTGCGCTCGGGCGCGGACGTGCTGAAGCTGCTGGCCCTGGGGGCAGACGCCGTGCTGGTGGGCAGGCCCCTGGCCGTTGCCGCCTTCGGCGGCGGGGCCGAGGGCGTGGCCGCGTGGCTGGGCAAGGTGCGCTCGGAGCTTCTCTCGGCCATGCTCCTCACGGGCACGGCCAGCGCCCGGGAGGTTTCGGCGGACATCCTCTCCAAGGCTCCGTAGGGACCGGGGACAGATGGCGGCCGGGCTGCCCGGCCGCCCGCACGTTCTCGAAACGCCACATCGAGCGAGGGCCGACGCGCGAGCGTCGGCCCTTTGCGTTCAGCGACGCAGGGAGCAGCCCCGGCCGCGCTCAGGCGGGGCCAGGGACGGCCCCTCCAGCACGCGCGCCCCGGCGGCCCGGGCCAGACCCCGGAGCAGCCCGCGGAAGAGCGCAAGGTGCGGCAGCCACAGCGTCCACCAGTAGATCTGCCCGACCAGGCCCCTGGGCTGGAAGCGAGCGCGCAGCGCAAGTTCCGTGCGGCCCTGGGCGCGCGGGGCCAGCGTGATCTCCAGGGCCGCCTCGCCCGGGGACTTCATGGCCGCCAGGAGCACCAGCCGGGCCGGAGGGTCGCAGGCGTGCACGCGCCAGCAGTCCAGGCAGTCTCCCGCGAAGAGGCGCTCCGGGTCGCGCCTGCCGGGGGCCAGGCCCACGCCGCCCAGGAGACGGTCCACCAGGCCCCTGAGCTTCCAGAGCACGTCCGCGAAGTACCAGCCGCGCTCCCCGCCGATGGACTCCACGGCGGGCCACACGCGCTCCGGCGGAGCGTCCAGAAGCGCACGGAAGGCCATCTCCAGCACCTCGCCCCCCGCGTAGGGCGCGTCGCCACACACCAGCCACTCCGGGGCGCGCACCTGCCCCGCGTCGCTCCAGCAGGTGGGCACGAGGCGGTCCTTGAGCTCGCGGCGCGCGGCCTTGAAGGTCTCGCGGCAGCTCTGGAGGTCCAGGGGGATGATCCGGCGGATGCGGTCGTCACGGCAGACCACCTCGTTGCGCAGGCCCTCGATGAGCGGGCGGGCCACCGAGGCGGGCACGGGGGTGACGAAGCGCACCCAGTGGGCCGAGAGCCCGGGCGTGAGCAGCGGCACGGGCACGATGATCCGCCGGGACAGTCCGGCCACCTGTGCGTAGAGTTGGAAGAGGTCCTCGTAGGTGAGCACGTCCGGGCCGCCGATGTCGTAGGTCTGTCCGGCGGTTTCTGGGTGGTCCAGGCAGGCGGCCAGGTAGTCGAGCACGTCGCGCACGGAGATGGGCTGGCAGCGCGTGTGCACCCAGCGGGGAGTGATCATCACGGGCAGGCGCTCCACCAGGGAGCGCAGGATCTCGTAGGAGGCGCTGCCCGCGCCCAGGATGGCGGCGGCGCGCAGGTGGGTGACGGGCACGCCCGCCCGGGCCAGGTTGTGGGCCGTGCGGTGCCGGGAGCGCAGATGGTGGCTCAGTTCGGCGTTGTCGTCGCCCAGACCGCCCAGGTAGACGATGCGCTCCACGCCCGCCCGTGCGCAGGCCTCGCCGAAGTTGAGGGCGGAGCGCTCGTCGGCCTGGGCGAAATCCTTCCCTGCGGAGCCCATGGAGTGGACGAGGTAGTAGGCCGCGCGGCAGCCCTGGAGAGCCTTTTCCAGGGATGCGGGGTCGAGCATGTCGGCCTGGACGGGTTCGCAGCGCGGATGGGCGGCCCAGGGGCGGCAGGCGAGCTTGTCCAGGGAGCGTGCGGCCGGGCGCACGCGGCGTCCGCGCTCCAGGAGCAGGGGGACCAGGCGGCCGCCCACGTAGCCCGTGGCGCCGGTGACCAGGACGGGATCGTCGGGATGGAGCATGCGGAACCTCGCGAGACGGATTCCCGGGGCCGATGCCCGGTCCTGGTCAACATAACCCGGAAAAGGGTCTCGCGCCAGCCCGGACAAGAAAAACGTGCTTCCTAGCGATTCTTCGTTGACAGCGGGCCGCCGCAAGGCTAATCACTCCTTCTTCGCGTCGGGATGTAGCGCAGTCTGGGAGCGCACCTGAATGGGGTTCAGGGGGTCGGAGGTTCAAATCCTCTCATCCCGACCACAAATTTCCCCAAGAAATGAGCCGATTAGCACAAAAGCTGATCGGCTTGTTTTTTTGAAAGTCGGCCAGGGTACAAAACGGGGTACAAAAAGTGAGCCCGTTGGAAAAGGCTTGGCCCTGTCCCTCTTGTGGATCTAGGCTTTTTCAACGCTCCTCCCTGCACATGCCTTGATCCGGAACTCCATCGCTTGCCGGGCCTCTTCCGGCGTGGGCTCCACGGCGGCATCCTGGGGGGCGGCTTTCACCTCCTCGGAGGCCCAGGCCGCTCGCTTCTAGGCCAGCACATGGAACTTCGCCGTCAAACGGCTCACTGTCTTCGGCGTCTCCTTCACCCGGCGGGCAATCCACCCTTTCCCGAAACGGAAGCTCAGATCTCTTCTCCACGTGTCGCGCTTGTGCCTTGGCGGCTTTCGCTGGCGAACCGTTGGGCATGGAGATGGAGCGGTCTGCTCAGGACATGACTCGGAAGACAGACAAGAGCAGTCCGGCCCTGGCGAAGCGGAAGGTCACAAATTCGGCTGCGTGCTGGGGATAGTGCTGGGGAAGAAAAAGGGACTTGCGGCTGTTTTGCTGCAAGTCCCTGCAATTCTTTGGCGTCCCCAAGGGGATTTGAACCCCTGTTAGCGGCGTGAGAGAAATGTGGCCCCGCCCAATTCGTACTTGATTACTGAGCTTTTTCAACATGTTCTGTGGACACGAGTGGCCACGGAATCCCGCAAGTGGACAAGCGTTTTACACACGATTTACACGCTCTCAATCGCCCACGATCCCTTCTGCCATCAGTTCAGCCTGTCGGATAATCAGTTGTGTTGCCGACTCCTGTGCGTCTGGTGGGTAGCCATACTTGGTCAACAGGCGGCGTACGGTCCGCCGCATATCAGCCCGAACCGTCTCGCGCTGAGTCCAGTCCAGCGACGCCTTCGCCTTGATCCGATCGGCAAGTTCACGGGCTATCAGCTTCAACGTGCCGTCCTGAATCACGTCACGCGCTGATTCGTTGTCTGCCAGAGCGTCGTAGAATGCGACCTCTTCTTCGCTGAGTCCAGACTCCTCACCGCGATGAACCGCTGACCGTATGGCTTTGGCTAGGCCGATTAGTTCCTCGATGACCTGGGCCGTCGTGAGTGCCCGATTGTTATATCGAGTAAGTGTCGCCTCCAGCGATTCGCGGAATCCTCTCGACTGAACGATATTGACTCGCTCTCGGCTACGTATCTGGTCGTTGAGGAGCTTGCGCAGGGTCTCCAGGGCAAGATTCTTTTGCGGCAAAGTAGCCAGGCGTTCCAGGAAATCCTCGGACAGGATGCCGACGTCTTGATCGGGCAAGCCAGCAGCTCGAAAGAGGTCGATAACACCGTCAGATGCTATTGCACCTGAGATCACTTGCCGCACAGCAGCTCGTGTATCCGGCGGAGGTGGTGGGCCATCGTTCACTAGCCGTTTGCGAATTGCTGACCGCACTGATTGGAAGTACGCCAGATCGTCCCGGATGGCCTCAGTCTCCAATCGGGGTACAGAAAGTGCGAACGTCTTGGATAACGACGCGACCATCGTCATGAAACGTCTTTTGCCTTCATCCTGTTTGAAAACGTAGTCTGCTCCAGCCGACACAGCGTGCAGTTGGTCCGCTTCACTCCCGTGGAAGAATCCATGATAGTCAAACCCGTTGAAGAAATCTTTCAGCGCCTCGAACTGACGCTCCATCAGTGGCACCGCCTCGTTCTGGATGTCCTCTACGGGGCTGCCTTCACCACCAGCTTGGGTGTAAGTCTGAACGGCATCACGAAGCTGGTCCGCAATCCCTAGGAAATCCACAACCACGCCACCAGGTTTCTCACCGAATACTCGGTTCACACGGGCTATTGCCTGCATCAGGTTGTGGGAGGCAAGTGGCTTGTCAAGATACATGGTGTGCATCGGCGGGCAGTCAAATCCTGTTAGCCACATATCGCAGACAATTACGAGCCGGAGATTATCCTCGGGATCCTTGAATCGCCTTGACAGGGCTTCCCGCCTAGCCTTGGTCCGAGAGTGTTGTGCTACTCGTTCGCCTTCGCCAGCTGAGCCAGTCATTACAACTTTGATGAAACCTGAATCATCTTCAGCCGAGTGCCAATCTGGACGTAAAGCCACGATTTCGTCGTACAGCTCCATGCAGATGCTGCGACTCATGCATACCACCATGCCCTTGCCTTCGATCACTTCACGCCGCTTCTCGAAGTGCTCGACGATCTCCCTGGCCACCAGTTCCAGCCTTTCCTTCGCGCCAACTAACTCCTCTAACGGGACCTCAATATCCGTCGAGACCTCAAGTCCTTCCTTCTCCGCTTCACAGGCGGCGGTGAACATACGCTCGGCTTCAACGATGCCTGCTTCGTCCGGTAGTAGCTTCACTAGGCGCATTTCATAGAAGATGGGGACTGTCGCATTGTCCTCAATAGCCTGGCGGATGTCATAGATATCAGCGTAATCGCCGAAGACAGCCGGAGTGCTGCGGTCGTCACCCTCCAGTGGAGTGCCCGTGAAACCGATGAATGTCGCGTTAGGGAGTGCATCCCGCATCCAACGAGCGCCGCCGTCGAGAAAACCATACTGACTACGGTGGGCCTCATCAGCCATGACGACAATGTTTGATCGTTCGCTAATAGCTGCGCCACGCTCCGCGAACTTCTGGATCGTCGTGAATACTACGCCACCAGAAGCACGCTTAAGTCGGGCGGCAAGGTCTTCCCGGCTATAGGCCTGTTCAGGTTCCTGTCGGAGCAGCGTCCGTCCAGACGCAAAGGTGCCGAAAAGTTGTCCGTCCAGATCATTGCGATCAGTCACCACGACTACTGTGGGGTTTGCAAGTTGCTCGTCTCCAATCAGTGCCCCAGCCAGCATCAACATAGTAAGGCTTTTGCCCGAGCCCTGCGTGTGCCAGACCACACCACCTCGACCGTCGCCCTCACCGGCCAACGGTTTAAGCGCTGTTTTCACCGACGCCCGCACATTGCGTACAGCCCGAAACTGGTGATAGCCCGCCACCTTCTTGATAATCTCGCCGCTTCGGTCGTCATCCTCATATGTCACGCAGTGTCGGACATAGTCCAACAACCGTGATGGTTTGAACAACTCCTTGATGAGCACTTCTAGTAACGGCCGCCCGGGTTCGCGGCAGTCCTCGATGGATCTCCAAGGCGAAAACCGGTCCGCCCCTGCCGTCAGCGAGCCAACCCTCGTCGTGTCTCCATCGCTGATCACCAACAACTCATTGTAGACGAATAGCGGCGGGATATGCTGTTTGTAATCTTGAATCTGTCGGAAGGCCTTCCAAAGATCCGCCTTCTCGTCGGTCGGGTCCTTCAGTTCAATCACGACTACCGGAAAGCCGTTGAGAAATATGACCAGGTCTGGGCGACGGGTGCCATTGCCACATTTGACAGTGAATTGGTTCACCACAAGCAGATCGTTGCGTTCGGGCTGCGCAAAGTCAACCAGCCAAGCTTTGTCGCCACGTGTCTCGCCTTCTGGGGTTCGGTATTCCACGTCGATACCATCAGTTAGCAGGCGGTGGAGCCAGCGATTATTCTGATTCAGCGTCGTCTCGGGAGGGCGCGTGGCCAGCCGAACGGCCTGACCTATGGCGTCTTCTGGAAGATGGTCGTTGACCTTTCTCAGTGCCGCTCGAAGTCGATGCTCAAGGACGACATGCTCGTGGCTGTCCCTCAGAGGCTTATCCGAGCCAGGAGAGATGTCTGAACCTCTGGCGATTTCGTAGTCGAGGAATTCAAACCATCCAAGCGCAGCCTTCTCAACAATGCTCTCGTTCATTCTGCGCTCTCCTCGTCTACGGGCTTCTCGGCATTGGATTCCGGGTTCTGCTTGAATTGAACTAATGCAGTACGGTATGCTTGAAAATCAGTCCGAAACAGCGCCTCACTGGCAGCTAGTGGTACTTTCAGCACTTCTAAGGGGCCAAAGTCGCTATCGATGAACTCATCAAAATCTGGGTGATCACCATATCTAAATCGCTCCAGCGGATCTCGCTGTGCCGAATGTAGGTGTACTTTAAACAGGAGGCCAACCAAGGCATCTGTCGCTCTTGCAAGAATTTCAGAATAACGAGGATCGAGAAGCGGCGAGTATGCATCCGCCCCGTGAGCTGCGGAGCCATGTGCATTCCGAATTTCGAATACGCCTTGGACAATCTGATTGATGCCGCGGACCAATGATTCAGCGCCGCCGCGCAGCTTAGCATCTACGCCACCATCTTCAATTGGCCCGAGATTGAGATACTTCAGTGCTTCAGAGACGAGCTTCGGTGCCTCCCATGTGGAATCTATGGACACGCTACGATCCGTGAGGATAGTTTTGCAAGTCGTCTCGATGATTGTCCTGCAGAACGAAACTACAACTCCTGGCCGATCCGGTACAGCAGCTTCCAGCGCCTCAACCTGCTCACGGATTCGTAGCGACTCGGGGTGTGAATTAAGAAGTTCACGGCAAGCAGGTAGCACCACGGGCGTTCTCGTTGAGTTGTCATCCATTGCTCATCGCCCCGCACCTGGTAACTCTATCGCGCCAGAAATAAGTTTCGGCAATAGTGCATTTCGCAATTCAGTAAGCACATGAGTCTCAAATTTCATTTTTTTCATGAGAAGGAGAAAAGGTGCCACCGTTTTCTCAAAAGCATCTAGGAGTTCTGGCTGCGGGAGTACACTTGGTATAGTGTCAAATGTTCTCCGCGTGATGGTGTCGAACACAGATCCGTGGCTACGTTGCTGAAGTTCAACTACTGCATTATGAATTGTGAAGTATACAAAAAAATCGCCAACTCCATTAATGCCCTGAATTCCATAGCACGATTGGTTCATGGCCATGGGTACAGCGATCAAACCAAGCTTTCCAACAGTGCCTCGTGCCGAAATTATCGTGGTGCCGGCTCGCATGATATTAGCAGAGCTGTTCTGAACGCCTGCTTCAGTAATATGCTCATCGGTGTCGATAACCCAAACCTCATGCTCGCCCGGCGCGTCTCGCACTGAAAACCAAGGGATGTTGCCGCCCCAGTAACCAGGAACTTTTCGCTGGGGAGTTCCACCACCGATCAACGTAAACAGATCAGACAAAGTAACCTCAGCCCATCCAATGGGCACACGGCCACGTCCTGTTTCTGTCAATTTGCCAGGCAGTTGGTCGAAAACCTGCTGGGGCATGCCGGGGAATCGAGTCGCGCCACCAGCCTTGGCCTTGACCGGCTCAAAGTCGATGAACCACGCTTTAAAAATCGCCCGCGCTATCGCCTCCAACACCTTGTTTGTCTGTCTGTTCAACTCAATTTTGTCATCGAGGGAGCCAAGAAGTCCTCCGATTCTTTGTTGCATAGGCAACGGGGGTTTGGGCACACGGAATTGTTTCAAGGACGTGAGTGGTTGACCTATCCCCGGAGTTCCAACTTGCGAACCAAATCGCAATATCTCTGCTCTCCCTTGTGCAGATCTAAAGAAATAGTAGAGAAATTTGCTGTCTGCCAGACCTAAGTCAGGGCGAAATTTCATCATACTAGTTGAGAGGACCATTCGACCGTGTTGGTGCTCGATTAGTGCGACCTCTCCGATAGCTCCGCGATGTGGAAAGACCAAGTCGCCTGGTTTAACAATGCTGTTGGAGATGCCATTCGCAAAGTCCTCAGTGACATACACCCAGTCATCTTTAAGCCAGCGGGATCCGGTAATATTCAAACCCCGGATAACTGGAATTCCTTCAGGCACGTAGACATCGGATTTCATGCGAGACCCAAAGGGGCCAATCGCAAATGCTCCTTTATCGTTTGCTGCAAGCTCTGCCAGCGGTACGAGAGGCCACTTAGTCCCCATAGACAATCCCAACTAGATTTTCTTTAATCTGGCTCTCGAGCTGCTCGCATTCTGCGAAGTATTCCAGCAACTCAGCCGTTAAGCGCTGCATTTTTTCCTTGAATGGTTCGCCGTCTTCCTCAATCTCGGCTGCTCCGACGAAGCGGCCTGGCGTCAAGACATAGCCGTGCTTCCGAATGTCATTAAGCTTAACGGACTTGCAGAAGCCGGGGACATCTTCATAGCTGCCCGCATTGGGTTCACCGCGCCAGGCATGGTATGTGCGGGCAATCTTGCCTATGTCGCTGTCGGGCGGTAGGGGATATTCATCGCGTCCCGATAAGACTCGAAGGGTTCGGGTTTCCATCTCACCCATCTGCCTAGCGTCAATAAATAGCGTCTCCCCTCGGCGGTCACGGCCTGCTGGCTTGAGTTTCTTTCCGGTCTTGTCGCGGCTAACGAACCAAAGGCAGACCGGAATGCCGGTGGTTAGGAAGAGCTGCGTCGGCATGGCAACAATGCAATCGACCAGATCCGCTTCGATGATATTCTGACGGATTTCGCCCTCGCCTCCACTGCTTGAAGACAGCGAACCATTGGCCATAACGAAGCCCGCGATACCGCCCCCGCGGCCGTTGGGAGGGGCGAGGTGATGAATGAAGTGCTGAATCCAAGCGTAATTGGCGTTGCCAACTGGAGGAACGCCATACTTCCAGCGCACATCATTGCGGAGTAATTGGCCGGACCAGTCGGAGACGTTGAATGGCGGATTGGCAAGAATGTAATCAGCTTTAAGATCGGGATGTAAGTCTCTTACGAAACTATCTGCGGGCTGTTCGCCCAGGTTGGCTTCGATGCCACGGATAGCTAAGTTCATGTGGGCCAGCCGCCAGGTAGTCGGGTTAGACTCTTGGCCGAAGATGGAGATATTGCGCTGGCTCCCACCGTGAGCCTCTACGAATTTCTCCGACTGGACGAACATGCCACCTGACCCGCAGCACGGGTCGAGTACACGGCCCTCGTAAGGCTCTATCATTTCAACAAGCAAGCGGACGACAGAGCGAGGAGTGAAGAACTCACCGCCCAGTTTGCCCTCTGCGGCGGCGAATTTGCCGAGGAAGTACTCGTAGACGCGGCCCAGGATGTCCTTGGCCCGTGCTTCGTCAGTGCCGATGGCAATGGATGCGATCTGGTCGATGAGCCCGCCGAGACGTTCTGGCGCGATACCACGCCGGGCATAGTCACGGGGCAATTTACCCTTGAGCTTGGGGTTGTCGCACTCAATGGCATACATGGCGTCGTCGATGAGCTTGGCAATGTTGGGTTGCTTGCCCTGATTCTGGATATTGGTCCACCGAGCTTCCGGTGGGACCCAAAAGACATTCTCAGCGGTGTATTCGTCGCGGCTTTCAAGCAGGTTTTCAGCCTCCTTGGCTTCGATACCATCTGCTTTAAGTTCCTCAGCCAATTTAGCGCGACGAGCCTCGAAGGCGTCGGAGATGTACTTGAGGAATATCAGGCCAAGTACAACATGCTTATACTCAGCCGCGTCAATTGAGCCACGAAGCTTGTCAGCAGTCTGCCAGAGCTGCTCGGGATCGACACCGATCTCGCTGGCGCTGAGGATTGCGTCCTGGCCAGATTGCTTACCGTTCGATATCATACGTGTGCCTCTTAATTGGACGGATTTTTACTTGATGTAGGCATTTTATTGCTTTTCTATGGCGTTTCGTATGTCTTCTGCTTTTGAATCCAATAAATGCATGGTAAAATCACGAGGAGTTAAGAATCCACGAAGGCCTTTGATGGCAGTCAAATCGTCGAATCCTATGCCAAAAAAACGATCTGGCTTTTGTTCTTTTTTTGTTAGCACCATATCAAGAGTGGCCTTCATTTCTTCATCTGAAAAGAAGAGTAATATTTCTCCCCAGTGCTTATGTTTGGAGTGGATGGAGCTTTCTCCATTATATATTGGATACAATCCAAAAAGAACATAAAAGTCTGCGGCACCAGGCGCATATCTGCCAATAAAATTATTGAACCAAAGATTGTACCGCGCGTGCCCTTTGCTCATCATCTTTTCGTCATTGATATAAGACCGGGAGCTCTTAACTTGAAACCTCAGGCTTGTATTCCTGACAGTGTTAAAGAGGATAAAGTCAACGTCCTTTTCCTGCCTGCTAACTGGGATGTACAATGAATATCCGTTATTCTTCCTGAATATTTTTGAAAGCCTGGCGATGACGGAATACTCGGACAAAGGGATTGTAAACGCAGGTTCCACTAAAGCCCCCTGAGCAAGTTTGATTAATTATTATGATAGCTCTGCTCAATGAGCGCTTTCACTTTTTCGAGATCAGCTTCGGTGCGCAACTGGATTTCCAGGTCTCCGGTGCCCCAGTGCCCCTTGCCGCTTACGTCGGTAATGAATCCTTCCCGCAATGGAACCGTCTTCGGGTCCAGTTTCAGGTAGAGCCAGATGATTCCTTTGGCTTTCCCTGGCACCGCGCAAGCGAAGTTCTTGATTTTCTTGAAGGCCACGTAAAGCTTGAGGCGTTTCTCCTCAATGTCGTCACCCAGGTCTAGGATGAAGGTGCGCAGAGATTCAAAGAGACCGGCCAGGTTTTCCGGAATGACGACCACTTCTTCATTCTCGGGCGGCTTAGTCTCACCTTTGGTGGGCTTAGGCTTTGGGGCAAAGGGCGAAGCTGTCGCCGCTGGCGCGTTTACCCTCTCCAGAAGCATGAGATCATCTCCGAAAAGCCGGTAGCGGATCAACTCGATGGTCCGGCCAATCTGCTGAACCGCATGCTCGTCGTATTTGGTGAAATCGGATGCGATGCACAGAAGGCGTGGGCCAGCCCAGTCGATGGCGTCGGCGGTCTGCTGGCCGAACTTCTTCAGCACGGCGAGCTGGAATTCACCGCGATGGTCCATAAGCCAGTCTAGATAGAACAGGCCCTGGTTGATAACATTCTCATCCGAACGTCGCTTGTATTCGATAATGACCGGGCAATTGTTCTCGTCGATGCCGAGGGAGTCAATACGGCCGCCATGGACTTTGCCGGTGACGTACTCTGTTGCCAGGAAGCGCACACCGAGAAAAGTCTCCATGTGCCCCTCAATGAGGTTTTGGAGCCATTTTTCGACAGTGGCATCGCGAGAAGGGAGCTCGGAAACGGAATCACCTTGACGGCTGAAGAGCTTGATATCGCTCATGTGGGGTAAGCCTCCGATCCAGCGAGGTGGCCCTCATTTCTGCTGACCACGCCAGTGGTGATAAGGGGGGGCGTGTTAGAACTGATCACTGCCAAGCCTCTCCTCATATCCCCTCGTGGTGATCCTGCGTAGTCTTACCAAAAGGCAAGCAAATCCTTGGTATTCCACGCTAGAGAAAATGAAAAGTAGTTGTTGGCATGCTTTAGGCCTCCGCCCCCCTTTTGGGGAAATGGTCGACGGCCAAAACTCACTAACTTTGACGCGAAAGTTAGCGAGTCGCCAACCGCCGCCAGCCAAGCAATAGCGCTGCTTCTCAGCCATTTTCTGCCGCGCGATCCAAGTCATCACTCGCTTTTTGGCTAACTTTCTGATAAAATACACACAAAAGTTAGTAAAAAGTGAGGAGGGCCATGGCCAATCCAAACCACCCCCCGAAAGGGGCAATCATCACCGTCGAGCCCATCCGCGAAACCAAGCACATTCGCGCCATTAAAAAGATCCTGTCCAGCAAGCCGCGCGACTTGGCTTTGTTCGTGGTCGGCATCAACACCAATCTCCGCGCCAGCGACCTCACCAGGATCACGGTCGGTCAAGTGCGGAGCCTCAAACCCGGCGACTCGTTCGACTTGCGAGAGAAGAAGACCGGCAAGGTCCGGCAAGTGGTTTTGAACAATGAGTGCGTTAAAGCGATCGGTCGGCACCTCGCCAACCTCGACGCTGACGACGACGAGCCGCTGTTTCGGTCACAACGTGGCGGGCAGGCCATCACGCCCATCGCCATCAACGGCATGGTCAAGCGGTGGTGTCGGACAATCAACATCAAGGGGAACTTCGGGGCGCACACCCTCCGCAAGACGTGGGGCTACCACCAGCGCACGGCGTTCGGTGTCGACATGCCGACCCTAATGACCGCATTTGGCCACGCCACACAGCGGCAGACACTCAAATATCTCGGCATCGGAGAGCAGGAAGTCCGAAATGTTTTCATGAACTCTATCGGCTGAGACTCCGTCTTAACGACCACAATTACCACGAAGAGAGAGCCCTCCCAGCTATATTTTTGGCGTAGTCAATCAAGTCAGGCTTCTTACCAATATATGCGCCTGCTACAATTTCAATTGCCCCATTAAGCATCAAAGCGCTTCCCACGCCTTTTGACCTTGCAATCTTGGCCCCTACTTTGCGAATAATACTTAAAGCATCAGCCTCATCCTTACTCATGACTTTACTCGTGCCAGCACTAGCCGCACAAACGTCGACCATTTTCATGGCAAGCTCCTTGTGATTGAAATGATTATTCAGTGCTCATCAACAAACTCAAAGCATTGCACTTCGCAAATCTTCATTATACAGACAACCATTGAAACCTGCAACAACATTAGCACTAAAGCCACATCTATGCGCCGCTACAACAAACGAGGCCGATGTTTTCTTTATATAATGCTTATGACTCGCAACAGTCGACATGACCTTCATCGCGCCGAGTGCATCAACAGGCTTATGAACACTACAGCACTCTCTGACAAACACTAACCGCTTGTAGCTTTCATCCTGGTCAGAACGAGTCCTCCAGACCCATCCACAGTCAACCTCTCCTTCTTTAATAAACTGATTTGTGTGACAGTGAAGACCATGCACTTCTTTAAGCGCAACTTGGTCTAACGGTTTCCAAATATGCTTGGCAAGAGGGCGGACCTCAATAGAATATGCCATGTCTTTGGTGATAAAGTAGCTGTGACTCGGAAGGCTAAACAACCACTGAGAACACATCTCCAAAACGTCCTCCAGCGCATTGAATTCAAGCCACTTGCGCGTAAATACAGTTTTAGGAAGGCGATCGGACCAAGTCGCCTCAATGCTCTTGATGTGCTTGGCGTAGCCGATCGAGTTTCCCTGGAATGCGAAGTGCCGGTTGACTCCCCCAAAGGCCGACCCGAATAGCTGGAATGGGTAGGATGCCGCCAGGAAGCTCTCTGACTGGCGTTTCCCGGCTATGGTGACATTCGCTATGCAAAGGGGCGAAACTTCGCTCTCCTCCTCGTTGTGGGCAAGAATAACGGCATCCTTGTCGACAGCGACAAAGGCGGTACACTGGGACCCCTTGTATCCGGTCTCGCCAAGGCAGTTGGCGAAAACATGCAGGGGGGAGGTCTTGTAGCCAGCCTCGATGAGGGCTTGAGTCATCCCAAGAATTTCGAAGATGATTTCTGGGTAGGCGTCGAGGGTGTTATTAAAGAGGGGTTTGAATCGAGGCTTCCAGCAGCGCGTTAGTAATCTTCGGTAGTAATCGTGATAACTTTTGCACTTTCGTCGTCGAAGGTATCCAATCCACCATTCGGCGTGTTGGTAGCCAACTTCGTAGTTGTTGCCCTCAAACAGTGGCAGTTCATATCTTGGAAACATTGCAAAGCCACTCGCTTTATTGTGATGACTTTACAGTATCATAGAACTAGTGCATTGTAAACTGCTTAAAATGTTGCCTATATTGCGTTAGTCATTCATGTTGTTTGCTGTTACAGTATGACATCCTGGCTAGCCCACAACAACTCATCTACAATAACTTGAATGGTGACAATCGAAGCGGTTTCGACGTGCCTCCTGGAGAGGGGGTAGGGACCGCGCTTGAGCCGTCTACGAAGGCTTTCGGTCGTAGCGACATGCACGTGGCACCCCCCCCAGGACACCTAGTTCAGTAAAGCCACCGAGCTACCTTGAAAGCGTCGAATGGTGGGTTTGATGCCTCTTGCGTGCCCGTTGCGCCGTCGCGACAGCGGCACGAGCACGCCTGTTGCAAAGTTCGCGCAGCTTACTCCTGACAATCTCATGCAGGTCTTCGCTCAAGTCAAAGAAGTGCTGACAAAAGTTGCTCTTGATTTTGTCGAACTGCCTTTTGAGCCCGGAAATCTTCCTGGCCTTTTCTTTTTCCGACAAGCCACTTGCGCGTATTTTGTCCCGGCGCTGCTTGATATACTCAAGCAGCGGAGCCCTCAGTTCCTCAAGCTCTTCGAGGCTAATGTGGTGCACGATGGGCTCCTGCAGCGGCATGTTCTTCTTGCCGACCACTCCGAAAGTCCTCAGTGAGCCAAAGCACTTGATCAAATCGGCTTTGTGGCTAAGCTTGCTGAACTTGGCCATGTAACCGCCGTGCGTTCCGTCCTGGTCGCCGTAGTCGTACTCGCGAACGTCGACGGCGCGTTCGTCGTCAAAGCCGCACACCCTCCACCAGTGAGCGGAGAACCATGTGGCTAGCTTGATTTCGGTGATGCCCGTGCCGGTCGTGCACGCGGCGTGTGCATGCACGCCACGCTCTTCCACGTACTCGATTGACCAGAGCAGGTAGCCGTCTGGGAAACGGTCCGTGAAGGACTTGAACAGCCGCCGGAGCTGACGCTGAGTTGCTGCCGGGGTCTTGCGGGTCAGGCGCTTGAAGGGAAGCTTGTCCGGGAAAATCAGGGTCACGAAGTACTTAGGTCTTGGAAAAATCCGAGACTCAAGCAGCCTCAGCACCGCGTGTACACGGCGAGCACGCCCCCTGTAGTAGTTGTCATCCCTGGGCTTGGGAGGGTGCTGCCGTTGCGGCTGGTTTCCCTTTGGCAATCCCCATCGAATGGCACGCCTTTCCTCATAGACCTTGGCCACAATGTTCTTTCCAACACAGGTTGTGACGAGTGAAAGCGCTACGGCGCGACAGCGCAACAGCATGCTGATGGTTGTTCTCCAAAGAGAACAACATGCAACGTCTATTGAATTGGCACTCATGGTGCTCATATGTACCCCTGCAATGTAATACTTGCGTTATTATAACAACGTGCTGGCCAGCGCATGCTTGCAATTGTGACGCACTACAAGGCAGTACGAGCGCTCGATGTCAAGTCAAACGCTCGTACTTATACTGTTAATGCAGCACCCTATGCTTCGCTGTCTTTCTTTTTCAGCTGCAAATGCACCATCCGACCTTCATGGGGTGTCGACGTACTGTACTCAACGCCGCACATCTTCAGGGCTTCAGCAGAGCGCCTAAGACGGCTTCCCAATGCCGAGGGGGTGGGGGGATAATCCTTGATCGAACGGCCAAGGGCTTTGGCCATGTCCTTCACGATCTCGCCCAGGCGGAAGTGGAGTTCTGTCGGGGAGCATTTGATTTCGCCCTTCTGTTGGACAAGCGTCACAACAGCAGCCACGACAAGGTCAGTTTCCGCGTAGGAGACGAATGCAGCGTGTTGGTTTTCCTCGAAGGCCCTAACGATCCTCTTCGCAGACCAGCCGAAGTAGCCTCCGGCTGCGACGGCCCACTTGATCATGTCGGCCATGCGAGGCAACTTCCCCGACAGGTCGACTTCGTGGACATGCCCCAGGCCGTGGGCGATGGCCTTGAAGATGACCCCGAGAAGTTTCGGGCGAAGGCGCTCAAACTTGCGCCAGATTTCGCGCTCGCAATCGCGCTGGTCCTGTTCGATGCGGTTCGTGTGGAAATGTACTGAGCGCTGGATGAGGTCGTCCCTTGCGACGAAGTTGTCGATGCCGTTGAGCAGGTAGACGCGGCACGCCCAGAATACCAATTCATCCTCGTCGCCACGCCCCATGCTCCGGGTCGAACCGCCGCCGCTGGATGTGCGGCAAATGGCGTCGGAGATCTTCGGGGGAAGTGCCGACACGTTGTCGTAAGCGATCACGTGGGCATTCATGGCTGCGGCGTTCAAGTCGCGCTCATTGGCAGGGAGGTTGCGCGTAAGGGCCTTCTCGGGGTCGGTGAGGTGTTTGAACATCTTGACCAGCATGGACTTGGCCGTGCCCGACTCGCCGAGGATGATGCCCACAAGGTAAGGACCGTAGGGCGAGTACGAACAGAGCACCAGGAGGATGAAGAGGTTGAAGTCCTTCTTGCTCAAGCTGGTCAGCCCATGGCACTCCTCAAGCACCATTGCCGGGTCCGCGTCCATGTCGGGCTCGGGAAGGGGCTTGGCATTCCCCGAGAAATAGAACGTGCAGCCGCTCCCCTTGCCAACCTTGACGCCGCTGTCTTTGATTTTCGCGACAAGGCCCGCGTCCACGTCGAGGAGCACGATGGTCGTCCCCTTGACCTCTCCCACACGACGGAAAACCTGCACAGGCTTTCCTGGCGTGAGCATGGCCACGCCTTCAAGCATCTCTAGCAGCCCTTTTGCCTGAGCGTTCGTAATTCTAATTTTAAGATGCTCACGGGCAAGCTGTGTCACGATTGTCGGTGCGCGTTTAGAGGCTACCGGAACTGCCAAGTGCAGGGGCCCGTGGCGAAACCGAATATACGTCTTTCCGTCCTCAGCCATTACAACTTTGACGTGATGCTTCTTTAGAAGCTTTTCGACAACATTTTCAAAGCCAAACTGCTTTTGCATTAGTCTCCTCGCTTACGGAATAGAGTTCAACCGACAATGCGGTCCATCATGCAGGGCATGGCTCTTGAACCTGCCCTCTCCCTGGCCACTTGGCATGGCGTGTGCCTGCCATTGCCCAGGCATCGCTTTTTTAGGGAGATAACGCCTTGAAATAATGACTTGTATACTAGTATGATGGGTGTAGACTGAACAGGATAACCGAGGTGCCGGAAGGGACAGGGGAACTGCTTACACGGGCTATTTCCCGGAAAGCTTTTTGGATTTTGCGGTTGCGGGTTGACCAACAAGTCAAGCCTAGCAAGGCTGATCTCGATCCTGGAGGAAGAATGATCAATTCTATTCCCATCAAAAGTTACGATAGTTACCGTAAAAACTGGTACCTTATTTATAGCTACATGCTTGCACCAGAAGACGAAGAAGTCCAAAAAAGTATCTTTTTATACAAGTATTATCGCTGGAATCACATGCGCGCGACTAATGGCAAATCAACTGAGCAAGACTATGACCAAAAAGAAGCGATTTCTTTCTTGTTTGCTTCTTTGCAGGGCAATGAATTCGATGTATATGACCAAATATGCACTCGGCTTAATGCCGTACATGCCGCAGGAAAACTTTTGCGCCTTATAGAATCTATAAGCAAGTTTCACACAGACATGTCTCCGAGCATTGAAAATGCAATTAAAGTATATCAAGATGTTCTTGTGTCGGAAAATATAAAAGACAAGTACTTCTCAAGGCAATATTTAATCGACTTCTACCAATCCAAGCGAGACGTTTGGCATCTATGCGCAGCATTCACAATCATAAACCCTGTAAAAAAAAGAGTACCGCACCATTTAGCGACAGACTCATCCATTTTCTGTCTTTAGCAAGACATTACCGAGAGTTTGGAACTAAAATGAAGAAGTTAAGAAGGAAAGTCGAACTGAAAGAAATGCTGATTAACACTGCAACAATTTATAAAATTCCATCGATATACCAATTAAATGAAGTTTCCGCTCCAGATATAAATGGCTCCGATTTCAAAAGAATAGTTTTGGGCGACCCATGTGCGCCTCCAATAAAAGAACATACTATAGATTCAGCTCCAGCAAGCAGTTCAGAATGCTTGAACCCCAACGAGGAAGACAAAGGACCATCGGATTAATCGTCTGCACCTCACCAGTATAAACAGCTCATACTGGTCCAATCCCAGTTAAAAAATTCCCACCTTTGGGCCGACATGCGAATTTCCTTTTCAAAGGATCGCTCCCAGAGGTGTTTCATTGCTTGATGAACTTGGCAAAACTCTGACGGTGGAAGAAGTCGCCGAAGCATTGAAGTGCTCCGTCAAGACGGTGTACCGTCGGAAGCACGAATTGGGCGGATGCCAAGTTGTCGCGCGCGGACGCCTCTTGTTCTTTGAAAACTTGCTCACGCGAAGACTTGAGGAAAACGCCCATGCCTTACGAGGAAAAAAGCGGACTGTGGAGAGCCACGGTCATGATCGACGGACAAAGGAAAACCAAGCTGTTCAAGTTAAAGGCAGACGCAAAAAGGTGGGAGGTGCAGCAACGGGAACTGGCCGAGAATCCGACCGTAACCGATACGGCCTTCTTGACTGTGGTTGATTGGCTGAACGAGTACCTCGACCACATGGCACCTCTGCTCACGGCAAAGACCTTCGCCGAGGAGAAGCTGGCAGTGTGCAAGCGGTTCTGTAAGTTTGTGGGGTCTGAGGCCGAGGTAGGGCAACTGACTAGCTTGGTTGCCATGAAGTACCTCCGGCGCGAAGCCAGGCGAAGGACTCCCTGTGCGGCCAACAAGGACCGCAAGAACCTGATCGCGGCTTGGAACTGGGGGATCAAGCACCGGAACTTCCTGGAGCGAAACCCCTTTGTCCTCACGGACAAGCACCCGGTGGACCAGAAGCCCAAGCACATCCCCACGCTAGCTGATGCTCAAAAAGTCATTGGTGCGGCCAACACCCCCGAGGACCGTGTCTTCCTCATGGCATTACTGCATACGGCAGCGCGGCGCGGGGAGATATGCCGGTTGAGATGGGATGACGTGGACTTGGAGGGCAGGAAGGTCCGGCTAGGCACCAGAAAGCGCAAAGGCGGTGCCATGCAGTATGATTGGATTGGCATGACCGGGGAACTGGCCGAGGCGTTCAAAGCTTTGAGGGGGAAGGCACGGGGGGAGTATGTCTTCCCCCGAACTGAGGATGGAGCCCCCTACAAGTGTCGACAACACCTCATGAAACGGCTGTGCCGTCGCGCAGGGGTCCGCTACTTCGGCTTTCATGGCTTCAGGCACCTGACGGCCTCCCTGCTGGCCGCAAGTGGCGTTCCAATGCCGGAGATTCAGTTTGTGCTTAGGCACCAAGCCATGACCACCACTAACGGCTACATTCGGCGGCTTGGCTTCAGCAACAATCCTCTGGAGGGGATCTTTGGAGGGGGAAACCCCGCAGCCATGGAGTCTGCGGCTAACGGCTAGAGGAAAAGAAAGAGCCGGGGCATTTACACGTGATTTTACACATGCCCCGGCTCGAAACCCTTACCAAGTTGGCAAGTGGTTGATTTTGTTGGCGTCCCCAAGGGGATTTGAACCCCTGTTAGCGGCGTGAGAGGCCGCCGTCCTAGGCCACTAGACGATGGGGACGCGATATGGTGGGCCGTGCAGGATTCGAACCTGCGACTCTCTGCTTAAAAGGCAGGTACTCTACCAACTGAGTTAACGGCCCGTCCGCGTGAGCGGAGGAACCCTGTACCCGCACGGCCTCGCGCTGTCAAGAGAATTGCATCTACTTGTTCAAGACTCCCGCGTCAACTGAAATCTGAAAACTCCCGGGAGGCGCGCGTCGGGCCTCAGGCCAGGCCCTGCTCCCCGGCCAGGCGTTCGCGCACCACGCTGGTCAGCAGGTGCACCAGCATCATGTGCACGTCCTCGATGAACTGGCAGTTCTCCGAGGGCACGATGAAGCACTCCTCCGCCACGTCCTTGAGCCTGCCCCCGGCGAAGCCCGTGAGGCCCACCGTGCGCGCGCCGCGCTCCCGCGCCAGCTCCATGGCCTTGATCACGTTGGGGCTCATGCCGCCCCCCGAGATGCCGATCACCACGTCGCCCGGGTTGAGCAGGTTGCGCAGCTGGCCCGAGAAGATGTCCTCGAAGCCAACGTCGTTACCCCAGGCCGTCATGAGCGGGATGTTGTCCGTGAGCGGGATGGCCCGGAAGCCCCGCCTGCCGTTCACCGCCACGGTCTTGGCCAGGTCCGAGCAGAAGTGCGAGGCCGTGGCCGCCGAGCCGCCGTTGCCCATGATGAACACCTGCTTGTCGGCCTCGTAGGCCTCGTGCAGGAGCTGCGCGATGCGTCCGATCTGGCGCTTGTCCAGGCGGCTGACCACCGCGCGCATGCCCAGCAGGTAGCCCTCGGGCGTGATGGTGGCCTTGAAGCGCCCGGCGCTGTCCAGGGTGATCTGGGAGCCGCCGTCCTCGAAGTCGAAGTCGAGCTCCTGCAGGCCCAGGGCGGTCAACTCCCGGCTGATGCCCGTGTGCGCCGAGGGATCGGCGAACACCAGCAGGAACCCGCCGCCGCCCGCGCCCGTGATCTTGCCGCCCAGGGCGCCGTGGGCCATGGCCGTCTCGTAGTAGCGGTCGATCTCGGGGTTGGAGACCTTGGAGGAGAAGCGCTTCTTCTGCTGCCAGGACTCGTGCAGCAGCCGCCCGATGCTCGGGATGTCGCCGGAGGTGACGATTTCGCGCATGCGGTGCGCCGTCTCCTTCACGCGGTGCAGCGCGTCCAGCACGGACTGGTCGCGGCCGCTGGTGGCCTGGCGCTGGCCCTCCAGGATGCGCGCGGAGTCGCGCGAGGAGCCGGTGTGGAAGAGCATCAGGTGCGCGCGCAGCTCCGTCAGGCGCTCGCGGGCGAGGGCCACGGGCTCCACGCGCGTGCCCGAGGCGTCGAACGTGAGGAAGTTGAGCCCGCCGTGGGCCGAGGCGTACTGGTCCTGCATGCCGATGGGTCGGCCAAGCACGGTCAGCTCGATGTGCGTGGCCAGCTCGGCCACCTGGGCCTTGTCCAGCGCCTGCCCGGCGTAGGCCCCCAGGGCGCGCGCAAGGCTGGTGGCCACAGCGCCCGACAGCCCCAGGCCGGAGCCGGGGGGGATGTCGCTCTTGAGCTGCAACAGCACCCCGGAGCGGATGCCAAAGTGGCGCAGCATGGCCTTGGGGATGCGCAGGGCGTCCTTGAGGTTGGCCTGGTCCAGGTCCGCGATGCGCTGGTGGAGCTGGTAGTCCGAGGAGGAGATCTCGATCTCGCGGCCGGGGATCTCCTGGAGCACGGTGTGGAAGTACTTGTCGATGGTCACGGAGAGCACGGCCCCGCCGTGTTCCTCGTAATAGGCCGGAAGGTCGGTTCCGCCGCCGCCGAAGCTCAGGCGGACCGGGGATTTGGCGATGATCATGCGTTGCGTCCTCGATGTCGCGGGATCACAGATAGCTTTTGATGCGTTTGAGCCCGGCCGTGAGGCCGGAGGCCAGCGCGCCCCAACCCTGGAAGGGCCGGTTGAGGGCCGTGTGGCGCGCAAGCGACGCCGCCAGGGACGCCAGGCGCTCCAGGGGCCTCGCCCTGCGCCGCGTGAGCGGCAGGAGCGCCCTCTCCAGGGCAGGGTGGCGAGACATCCAGTAGAAGTAGGCGCTGAAGGCGTCCAGGGCTTCGGTGTCGGGCTGGCGGACGGTGGGGCTGTCGAAGCGGCGCGCCCCGCTTTCGGCGGCCCCGATGAGGCCCAGGGCAAGGGCCTGGTCGTAGACGCCGGTGCCCCGGTAGGGCTGCAACAGCCCGGACCACGGATGGTTGAGCGGCCCCAGCGCCTGGTTGAGGCGCAGGGTCTCCAGGGCCTTATCGAGGGTCTCGCCCGGCAGGTTGAACATGTTGAACGTGGAGAACACGATGCCCCGGGCCGTGAGGAGCGCCGCCGTGCGCTCGATCTGGGCGCGCGAGATCTTCTTGCCCAGCACGTCGTTGCGCAAAGCGTCGTCGCCGCTCTCCACGCCGAAGGAGACCATCCTGCAGCCGGAGCGGGCCAGGAGGTCCACCAGGGATTCGTCCACCAGGT
The DNA here is from genome assembly GCF_058402725.1 of Fundidesulfovibrio sp. Classification (NCBI taxonomy): domain Bacteria; kingdom Pseudomonadati; phylum Thermodesulfobacteriota; class Desulfovibrionia; order Desulfovibrionales; family Desulfovibrionaceae; genus Fundidesulfovibrio; species Fundidesulfovibrio sp. The sequence continues at coordinate 59,949 of NZ_JBZVFJ010000001.1, forward strand.
TGGCGCGTACGGAGCACATGTAGGGCAGGCCCACGCGCAGGGCGTAGCCAGCCAGGAACTCCTCAAGCCAGGGCCTGTCCTGCACGAAGAGGTCGTCCACGAAGGAAAAATGCGTGAGGCTGCCCCGGCGCTCCCGGAGCAGGGATTCCATTTCTTCCAGCACGCGTCCCGGGGAGTGGCGGCGGATGTAGGGGCCTTTGCCCTTGTAGAGCCCCCGGATCAGCTTGTTGTAGCAGAAGCTGCAGCTGTAGGGGCAGCCGCGCGCAGGCATCACCTCGGCCCCGGAGCCGGCGGCCAGGGCGGGGTAGCGGGCGGCGTAGAGGGTGCGGTCGGGCGGGGGCAGCTCGTCGAGGTCGGCGCGCAGGGGGTGGAGGTCGGCTTCGATGACGCCCGCGGGGGTCTTGACCAGGAAGCCCGGGACGCCCGCGCCGTCGCCGCCCGCGTCCAGGGCGTCCAGGTAGTCGGCCAGCGCGTCCTCGGCCTCGCCCCGGCAGAGGGCGTCGATGCCGGGCTCCTGGATGAACTCGGGGAAGAAGGTGCAGTGCGGCCCGCCCGCCACCACGCGCAGGCCGAAGCGGCGCTTGGCCTCCAGGGCGGCGTCGGCGGCCCACTGGTGCACGCCGCTCATGATGGAGAAGGCGGCCACGTCGGCCCCGGCGCGGCCCACGGCGTCCCAGAAGCCCCGGCCCTCTTCGGCCTGGACGATCACGTCGGCCCGGTGCCCGCGCGCCTTGAGGGCGGCGGAGAGGTACATGGGGCCGAAGGCTTCGTAGCCGTCGCGCTGGAGGAAGAGGATGGTGGCCACTTGCTGGTCGTCCGTTTCGTCGCGTCCCCCGGGCGGGCGGGGAGGATGATTGATCGTTTCGTGTGTCGGGTTGGCCCCGGGCTGTTCATCCGGTCGCCGGGCGCTCTAAGCCCGGCCTCGAAAATTTCTGCGCCGTTCAGCGGGCCGTCTCCAGCGGCATCGAGCCCTGTCGCGCATTCACCGACCCCCAACTTGGGAGTCCAGAGGGCGAAGCCCTTTGGCCGCCGGAGGCTTCTCTTTACTCCAGCCTCGCCCGCCAAGTCCCCGGGGCTTCTCCTGCTCTAATCCACTCTTCTCCACCCTACCCCAGTTTCCGCATGTGCAGGGCCACGCTGGCGCGCTCCAGGCGGTAGCCGTTCTTCTGGTAGAAAAGGCAGGCCGGGACGTTTTCGCTTTCGGTGGTCACTTCGATGCGTTTGAGCCCCTTGGCGGCGGCCCAGGCCTTGAGGCGTCCCAGGAGCAGGGAGCCCCGGCCGCGCGCCGCCGGGAGCACGGAGATGAGGTCGATGACGGCGGCCGCGTCCCTGATCTTGAAGCTCACGAAGGCCCCGTGGTCCAGGAACTTGAGCACGTCGGGCGAGGCCATGGTGTTGGCGATCCAGCGGGCCTGGTGGCGCGTGCGCTCGTCCGGGTCGATCATGGGGTCCAGGCCGAAGCGGCTGAAGGGGAAGTTGGCGGCGTGGGCGGCCAGGTCCGCTTCGGGCAGCGCGCAGGCGGCCTGGGGCTCTCCGGCGGCCGCGCCGCGCGCTCCGGCCAGGTCCAGCACGAAGGCGGGCTGGGTGCAGATCTTGCGGAAGCCCAGGCGCTGCAGGGCCTTGGAGCCCTCGATGTCCTGGGCGTCGAGCTTGGCGTCGGCCATGAAGGGGCCGGCCAGGGCGTCCAGCTCGCGGCCCAGGGGTTCGGGGGCGGGGTTGACCACGCGGTAGTAGTCCACGGCGAAGGCTTCGCTGTCGAAGGCCTGCCGGGCGAGGCAGGTGCGGTTCACGGCTGTCCTCCGGGTGCGGCGTAGAGGGCGTTGGCGCGCTCAAGCTTCTCGGGCGAGCCCACGTCGATGAGCGGTTCGTCGATGGCGTGGCCGTGGAGCGCGGCCCCTGCGGCGAGCATGGCCGGGAACACGTCCTTGCCGAAGTCCGAGAAGCCCCGGGGCGGGACGAAGTCCAGCACGGCGGGCTCGCAGGCGTAGACCCCCGCGTTGGCCAGGTCGGTGAAGGCCACGGGGGGCTTTTCCACGAAGCGGGTGATGCGCCCGGCTCCGTCCTGGTCCACGAGGCCGCACTGGGTGGGGTTGTCCACGCGGTAGAGGCCCACGGTGGCCTTTGCGCCCGAGGCCTCGTGGGCGCGCATCAGGGCCGAAACGTCGAAGGCCGAGAGCACGTCGCCGTACCAGACCAGGAAGGGCTGGCCCAGCAGGGGCCGGAAGGCGTTGAGCGCCCCGGCCGTGCCCAGGAGCTCGGGCTCGTCGGAGAAGTGCAGGCGCACGCCGAAGCCGCCGCCGTCGCCGAAGTGGGCGCGCACGATGTGGGGCAGGTGGTGCAGGTTCACGCAGACGTCGGTGAAGCCGTGGGCGGCCAGGTGGCGCACGGTGCGCTCCAGCACGGGCACGCCCGCCACGGGGACCATGGGCTTGGGGCAGGTGTCCGTGAGGGGGCGAAGGCGCGTGCCCAGGCCCGCGCAGAGCACCACGGCCGTCTTCAACGGGTCTCTCCGGAGAGCGCGGCGTCGGGCTGGGGCGGCGCGGCGTCGCGGGTGCCGGGCAGGGTGGTCTCCACCTGGATGAAGGCGGCGCGGTCGTTGACGTTCATTTCCTTGTACTGGGGGCACTTGGCGCAGGTGGACATGGCCCGGGGCGTGTTGATGGTGGCGCGCACGGCCTGGAACCGCTCGTTGTTCCAGATGTCCTCCACGCCCTCGACGCTCAGGTCGCCCATGATGTCCTTGGAGAGCATGCACAGGCGCACCTTGCCGTCGGACTGCACGAAGACCTCCTCCCAGGGGCGGGGGCACTTCTTGTGCAGCGCGGCGGCGGGCTCCAGGAGGGGCTTGCCGGAGAGGTCGAAGCGGTCGGGGATGGTCAGGCGGATGCCGTGGGCCTTGGCGCGGCGCAGGGCCTCGTCGAGGACGGCGTTGGTGAGCTCCTTGTGGTCGAAGAGGATCTCGTCGACCATCTCGCGTCCGTAGGCGATCATGTGCACCATTTTGGCCTCGTCCATGCCCAGCTCGGCGGCCAAGTCCACGAAGTCTGGGAACTCCTCCACGTTGGAGCGCATGCCCACGAAGACCATGCGCATGTGCGGGTGCGCCGCGCCCAGGGCGCGCTTGCGCTCCACCACCTTGCGGATGTTGGCGACCACGGTGTCGAAGTCCGCGCCCTTGCGGATGCGGTTGTAGGTCTCGGCCCTGGCGCCGTCCACGGAGAAGTTGAGGAAGGCCAGGCCGCCCGCCAGGAAGCGCTCGATCATGTCGTCCTTGAGGAGCATGGCGTTGGTGAGCACGAAGATGCGCGGCCCCCTGGGGGCGAGGAGGTCGAAGTAGTCGCCCAGGTGCTTGTTCATGAGGGGTTCGCCCCAGCCGAAGAGGGAGGCGTCGTGGGCGGTGTCCCAGAAGGGCTCGGTCTTGCGGAAGATCTCGGGCTGGAGGTCTCGGCCCACGAAGTCGCGGTGGGACTGGCCGCACATGGCGCAGCGCAGGTTGCAGCGGTTGGTGGTCTCGAAGACGAGGCGCTGTGGCCTGGATTCGAGGACGGCGCGTTCCTGGGCGAGTTCGAGGTCGTTCAGCGCCTTGTTGTCCACGGCGGCTTGGCTGGGCATGCGGGGTTCCTCCTGGCGGGGGGGGAGTGAAGCATCTTTTGGGGCGTAAGGCAAGGCCGGCCGGGCGGGCTGGGGGGCGTGCGCCGCAGATCGCACGCCGGGCAGGAGGCATCCTGCCCTCGTCGGCCGCGCTGCCGCCCGGGCCCCGCCGCTTCATCTCGCGCGTCGGGAGACGCTTCGGGACTCCAGACGGAAAATTCCGACACTTCGTTCCGCACTTCCAGTCTTCATGTTCTTGTGCTATCGGCAGGAAAATGAACTTTCGGAGGTTCGCTTGAAAGGCTTGTCAATCCTGGTTCCCGGTGGCGCAGGCTACCTCGGGTCCACTCTGGTTCCGGCCCTGCTTGGCGCAGGTCACAAGGTAACGGCGCTCGACTCCCTGCTTTTCAGCCAGACCCCGCTGCTCGACTGCTGCGCTCATGAGAACTTCGATTTCGTCAAGGGCGACATCTGCGACGATGCGCTTATGGACAGCCTCATCCCGAAGTTCGACGTGATCATCCCCCTGGCAGCCATCGTGGGCGCTCCCGCCTGCAAGGTCAACCCGTCCCTGACCCGGCTCGTGAACCGCGACGCCCACCTGCGCATCGTGGAGAAGGTCTCGCCCGGACAGATGGTCATCTTCCCCACCACCAACTCCGGGTACGGCATCGGCGAACCCGACGCCTACTGCACCGAGGAGTCCCCGCTGCGCCCCCTCTCGGACTACGGCAAGACCAAGGTCGAGGTGGAGAAGGCCTTCCTGGACAGGGGGAACGCCATCACCTTCCGCCTGGCCACCGTGTTCGGCATGAGCCCGCGCATGCGCATGGACCTCCTGGTGAACGACTTCACCTACAGGGCCTGCAAGGACCGCTTCATCGTCCTTTTCGAGGAGCATTTCCGGCGCAATTACATCCACGTGCGCGACGTGGCCAAGGCGTTCCTGTTCGGAATGGAGAACTACGAGAAGATGAAGGGCATGCCCTTCAACGTGGGCCTCTCGACGGCAAACCTCACCAAGCGCCAGCTCTGCGAGAAGATCAAGGAGCATGTTCCCGATTTCCACATCGTGTCCGCCGAGGTGGGGGAAGACCCGGACAAGCGGGACTACCTCGTCAGCAACGACCGCATCGAAGGGCTCGGATGGAAGCCGGACAACACCCTGGACATGGGCATCCGCGAACTGCTCAAGGGCTACCGCATCCTCAAGCCGAACCGGTTCGCCAACGTGTAGGGTATGGCGCGCCTTCCCGTGGAGACGGCCGCGGTCCTGGCCGGAGGGTTCGGCACGCGGCTCAAGCCCCTGCTGCCCGATACGCCCAAACCCCTTGCCCCTGTGGCCGGGAGGCCCTTTCTTTTCTGGGTTTTCGACCGGCTCATCCGGGCAGGGGTTCGCCGCGCGGTGCTGCTAACCGGTTATCGGGGCGAACTTGTGGAGGAGCGGCTTGGGCGCGCCTACCGGGGGCTCGCCCTGGAGTATTCCCGGGAGGACCGGCCGCTGGACACCGCCGGGGCGTTGCGAGGCGCATTGCCCCTCTTCCGGGGGGAGACGGTCCTGGCCGTGAACGGGGATTCCCTTGCCGTGGCCGATCTGGGGGCTTTCGTCCGCTGGTTCGCCTCGGCCCCCTTCCAGGCCGCGCTGTTGGCCGTGGAGTCCTCCGAGGCGGGACGCTTCGGAAGCGTCCGGTTCGATTCGAGCGGTCGGGCAGAGGGCTTTGCCGAAAAGGACCCGACGGCCGGGCGGGGTGTCGTCAACGCCGGGGTGTACCTTTTCTCCCCCGAAGCCCTGGAGGCCCTCCCGTCCGGGCGGCCGGCGTCGCTTGAGCGCGAGGTCTTCCCCGACCTTGCCGGGCGGGGACTCCTGGGAGTGCACCCCTGCGAGGGCGCGCTCCTGGACATCGGCACGCCGGAAAGCTATCAGTCCGCCGCTTCGTTCATTGCGGCTTCGCCGGAGCTCAACATGTTCGCCGCGCGCCAGGCCGGGCCGGACACGAAGCTCCGCCTCGGCGTCGGCGTACTGGTCACGGACGCGGCCGGAAGGATCCTGCTGGAACGCAGGGCCGACTGCGGCTTGTGGGGGCTTCCCGGCGGCAGGGTCGATCCGGGGGAGTCCCTGTCCCGCGCCGCGGTGCGGGAGGTGTTTGAGGAAACCGGCCTTCGGGTCGAGGTCACGGGGCTTGCAGGGGTCTACTCCGAGCCGGACGTGCGCGTCCTGGCCTATCCGGAGGGGGACACGTCCCACATCGTGGACGTGGTGCTCACGGCCCGGGTTCTCTCGGGAGAACTGCGCGCAAGCCCGGAAAGTCTGGAACTGGCTTTTTTCACGCCGCAAACCTTGCCGGAAGGCATCGCGCCGCCCGCACGCGGCCCTGTGAACGATTTTCTTCAGGGACGCGGTTGCGTGCTGGGGTAAAGGACACCATGGTCATCAGCAGGACGCCTTTCCGCATTTCCTTCTTCGGCGGCGGCACGGATTACCCGGCCTGGTACCGGGACAACGGCGGAGGGGTCCTGGCGGCCACCATCGACAAATACTGCTACATCACCTGCCGCCATCTGCCTCCCTTTTTCCAGCACCGGACGAGGCTGGTCTACTCCCGAATCGAGAGCGTGCAGGACCTCGACGAGATCAACCACCCCTCCGTGCGCGAAACGCTCAGGTTCATGGAGTATTCTCGTGGCCTGGAAATCCACCACGACGGCGACCTCCCTGCCCGGAGCGGCATGGGCTCCAGCTCCTCCTTCACGGTGGGGCTTTTGCACGCCCTGCACGCGCTGAAGGGGTGCATGCCCTCCCGGCGCGAACTGGCCGGGCAGAGCATCCACATCGAGCAGGACCTCATCAAGGAGACGGTGGGCTCCCAGGATCAGATCTGCGCAGCCTACGGGGGGCTCAACCACATCACCTTCGACCCCGCCTGCCAGGGGGGCGGCTTCAACGTCCGCCCTGTCACCGTGGGAGCGGCGCGCCTGGCCGAACTCTCCGGCAGCCTGATGCTCTTCTACACGGGCATCGTGCGCACCGCCTCGGAAATCGCCCAGGGCTATCTGCAAGACATCAGCCTCAAGGCCGGTTTCTACGCCCGGCTCGGGGAAATGGTTCAGGAGGGGTTGTCCATCCTGTCGGGCGGTGCGGACATCTCCGAGTTCGGCCTGCTCCTGGACGAAGCCTGGCGCTGCAAGCGAAGCCTCTCGCGAGACGTCACGAATTCCGAGGTGGACGAGATCATGAGCCTGGCGAAGAGCCGGGGAGCGCTCGGCGGCAAGATCCTCGGCGCGGGCGGGGGCGGGTTCCTGCTGCTCTTCGTGCCGGTTCCGTGCCGCAGCGCGGTGCGCGAGGCGCTGCACGACCTCATCCACGTTCCGTTCTCCTTCGAGAGCCAGGGGAGCCAGATCATTTTCTATGAAGACCAGGCCCAGGACTACCAGCACGCAGAGGAAGACCGCAAAGGGCGGTCGATCCGCTGCTTCCGGGAACTGAGCTGCCTGGGCGGGAAGAACTGATGCCGAAAGCCACGGTCGAGGAGCGGCTCTATTTCGCGATGCTTCGCATCCGCCGCCTGCAGGAGCGCATCGAGGCGGAATACCTCGAAGACCGGATGCAGACGCCGGTGCATCTGTCCATCGGGCAGGAGGCCATCGCCGCAGGCGTGTGTTCCGTCCTCAAAACGGACGATTCCATCACCAGCAACCATCGCGGACACGCCCATTACCTGGCCAAGGGCGGAAGCATGCGGGCTCTCGTGGCCGAACTGCATTGCCGGGAGACCGGCTGCTCGCGGGGGCGGGGCGGTTCGATGCACCTGTGCGCGCCGGAGGTGGGCCTGGCCGGGACATCGGCCATCGTGGGCGGGGGCATCCCCATCGGCGCCGGGCTGGGCCTGGCCATGCGCATGCGCGGGACCGACCAGGTCAGCGCGGTGTTCTTCGGCGACGGCGCGGCCGACGAAGGCGTGCTCTACGAGACCCTGAACTTCGCCATGCTCTGGAAACTGCCGGTCGTCTTCGTGCTCGAGAACAACGGCTGGTCGGTGTGCTCGCCCACGGCCTCGCGCCATGCCGGCCCCAACGTGTTCCACAAGGCGGACCCGAAGCTCCTGGCCCATGCCGTGCTGGACGGCAACGACGTCCTGGCCGTGCGCCGCGCCGCGCTGGCCGCAGTGGCCCGCGCCCGGCAAGGGCTTGGCCCCACCTTCCTGGAGTGCGTCACCTACCGCATCCTGGGCCATGCCGGGTGCGCCGTCCAGGACCCCAAGGGCTACCGCGATCCGGCCGAGGTGGAGAGCTGGAAGGCGCGCTGCCCCCTGGAACGCTCCAGAAACCGCCTGCACAGGGCGGGACGGCTTGCCGATCCGGTGGAGCGCGACATGGAGCAACGGGTGGCCGCCGAAATCGACGACGCCTTCCGATTCGCCCTGGAGAGCCCTTTCCCGGCGGCGGAAACCCTTCACGACCACCTTTACGCCTGAGTTCACCATGCCCTGGTCCCGTATTGCTTCTGGAATCGAGGAAGAAAGGCTCCAGCCCTCCGCTCAGCCCGGAGAGGCTTTCCCCAACGCGGGCTTGCGCTCGCTGGCCTACGCCGAGGCCGTGTGCGAGGCCCTGGCCCAGTGCCTGGATTTCGACCCCGGCGTCTTCGTCATGGGCCAGGGCGTGGACGACCCGTCGGGCATGTTCGGAGCCACGCGCGGCCTGCACCGCCGCTTCGGCCCGGGCCGCGTTTTCGACACACCCCTGGCCGAGACGGCGCTGACGGGCGTGGCCGTGGGCGCGGCGCTCGGCGGCATGCGCCCGGTCTACTTCCACAACCGGCCCGATTTTCTGTACCTGGCCATGGACCAGCTGGTGAACCACGCCGCCAAATGGCGCTTCATGTCCGGCGGGGCGCGGGGCGTGCCCCTCACGCTCTGGGCCTGCGTGGGCCGCGGCTGGGGCTCGGCGGCCCAGCACTCCCAGGCGCCGCACGGGCTGTTCATGCACGTGCCGGGGCTCAAGCTGGTCATGCCCTCCTGCTGCCACGACGCCAAGGGCCTCCTGATCTCCGCCATCTCCGACCCCGACCCGGTGCTCATCCTCGACCACCGCATGAACTTCCGCCTGCGCGGGCCCGTTCCCGAAGCCATGTACACCGTGCCCATCGGCAAGGCGGCCGTGCGGCGGGAGGGCTCGGACGTCACCGTCTGCGCCGTGTCGCATCTGGTGGAGGAAGCCCTGCTCGCCGCCGAGGAGCTCGCGCCGGAGGGAGTCTCCCTCGAGGTGGTGGACGCCCGCACCCTGCGGCCCCTGGACGCCTCGACCATCTGCGCCAGCATCCTGAAGACGGGGCGGCTCCTGGTGGCCGACATGGGCTGGCCCCGTGCCGGCTTCTCCGCCGAGATTCTGGCCATGGCCGCCGAAAACTGCTTCGCTTCCCTGGTGGCCCCTCCCTCCAGGGTCACCTGCCCCGACCTGCCCACTCCGGCCGGATGCAGTCTGGAAAAGGCCTACTACATCGGTAAAACCGACATCGTCAGGGCAGTCCGGCGACTTCTGGACCTGCCCGCAAAGGACCCCGCATGACTCTCGACTGGCCTCTGATGGAGAACAACATCACCCGTGAAGACCTGGATGGGCTGATCGACTTCCTGCGCACCACGCCCATTCTCACCCAGTCCTCCAACGTCCGGGAGTTCGAAAGGGAATGGTCGAGCTGGCTTGGCGTCAAGCACAGCGTTTTCGTCAACTCCGGATCATCGGCCAACCTCCTGTCCCTGGCGGCGCTGCGCATCCTGGGCGGCGAGGGCGGCGAGGTCATCGTTCCGCCCCTGGGCTGGATTTCGGACGTGGCCTCGGTGATCCAGTGCGGTTTCACGCCGGTCTTCGCAGACATCAATCCCCGCACGCTCGGCATGGACGACGAGGCGGTCATCGCCAAGCTGACGCCGCGCACGCGGGCCGTGCTCTACATCCACGTGCAGGGCTTCAACGGCCTCACGCGCAGGCTCCTGGACGAGCTGGCCGCCAGGAACATCCCCCTGATCGAGGACGTCTGCGAGTCCCACGGCGCGACCTTCGAGGGCAAGAAGTGCGGGACCTTCGGGCTCATGTCCAACTTCTCCTTCTACTTCGCCCACCACATGAGCACCGTCGAAGGGGGCATCATCTGCACGGACGACGACGAGGTCCATCAGGCCCTGCGCATGCTGCGCTCCCACGGCATGGTGCGCGAATCCACCGACGCGGCCCTCAAGGCGCGCTACGCGGCCGAGCACCCGGACCTCTCGCCCGATTTCATTTTCGCCTTCCCGGCCTACAACATGCGCAACACCGAGATCGGGGCGGTGCTCGGCCGCGCGCAGCTCAAGAAGCTCGACGCCAACAACGACAAGCGCCGCCGGAATCTGGAAATCTTCCTGGCCAACCTGGACCCGGAAAAATACCGCACCGATTTCGCCGTGGAGGGCAGCTGCAACTACGCCTTCAACCTGGTGCTCAAGCACCCCGACGAGGCGCTGCGCGACCGGGTGGTCGAGACGCTCAAGGCCCACAAGGTGGAGTGCCGGCGCGGCAGTTCGGGGGGCGGCAACCAGCTGCGCCAGCCCTACCTGAAGGGCGTGGTCCCGGACGGCGAGTACGCCAACTACCCGGAAACGGACCACATCCACTTCTTCGCCTTCTACATCGGCAACTATCCCGATCTGCCGGAGCCCAGGATTCTCAAGCTCTGCAAGATCCTGAACGCCCTCTAGACCGCCATGCGCCCGGACGTTCTCGTCATCCATCCCGCCAGCCGGCGGCAAGTGTTCGGTTCCCTCACCGATTTCGACCTGCCCGCCGTGGAGCCCCCCCTGTGGGCGGCGCTTCTGGCGGCATACCTTCGCGAGCAAGGCTTCGCCGTGGAGCTTCTGGACGCCGAGGCCGCCGGGTTCTCCCCCGAGGATGTCGGCAAGGCCGCCGCGGAACTCAAGCCGCTCCTGGCCCTCGTGGTGGTGTCGGGCACCAACCCCTCGGCCTCCACGGTGACCATGCCCAGCGCCGGAGAGACCGTCCGGGCCGTTTCCCGCGAGACCCCGGAGACGTCCACGGCGCTTCTGGGTCTGCACCCGAGCGCCCTGCCGGAACGCACCCTGCGCGAGGAAGGCGTGGACTACGTCATCCAGGGCGAGGGTTTTTTCACCCTCCCCGCCCTCCTCGAGGCCCTCAAGGCCGGGGAGCGTTCCCCGGCGGTGGACGGCCTGTGGAGCTTGCGCGACGGCGCGGCGGTCATGAATCCCAGGCCGCGCCCCCTGGCGGACCTGGACAGCCTGCCCATGCCCGCCTGGGACCTCCTGCCCATGAAGGCCTATCGCGCGCACAACTGGCATCGCTTCGACGACTTGAGCGCAGTCTCCCCCTACACCGTGCTCTACACGAGCCTGGGCTGCCCGTTTTCCTGCTCGTTCTGCTGCGTGAACGCCCTGGCCGGACGGTCTGGCATACGCTACCGGGGCGTTGAAAGCGTCACGCGCGAGCTTTCGTGGCTGGCCGAACACACCGGCGTGCGCAAGGTGAAGATCCTGGACGAGATGTTCGCCCTGAGCGAGGAGCGCGTCGAGAAACTGTGCGGGGCCATCGCCGGGCTCGGCCTCGAACTGGACATGTGGGCCTACGCCCGGGTGAGCACCGTGACCCCCCGCATGCTCGATTCCATGCGCGCGGCCGGAATCACCTGGGCGGCGTACGGTTTCGAGTCTGCGGCCGAGGGCGTCCTGGAGGCCTCCTCCAAGGGCTACAAGGCGGAGGACGCCTTCCGGGTGTCGGAAATGACGCGCGCCGCCGGGATGCGCGTCCTGGCCAACTACGTCTTCGGTCTGCCCGGGGACGACTACGACGCCATGCAGCACAGCCTCGCGGTGATGCAGGAGCTCAACGCGCCCTGGGCCAACATCTACGCCGCCATGGCCTATCCCGGATCGAAACTGCACGAAGAGGCCGTGCACCAGGGCTGGCCGCTTCCCGCCAGCTGGCGGGGGTATTCGCAATACGACTTCGAGTCGCTCCCCCTGCCCACCGCCAGCCTCAGCGGCGGCCAGGTGCTGGCCTTCAGGGACTACGCCTTCGAGGCCTACTACAGGAACCCGCGCTATCTCGACATGATCCGCGCCACGTTTGGCGCGGACACGGCGGCGCACATCCTGGGCATGACCGGACGACGCATCAACCGCAAGTACGCAGAGGCTTACGCCGGGGCAGGCGGGTGCTGAGGCCTGGGGCTGCGCCGGTGCGGTCCGCGACGAAACTTGCGGCAGGGCCGCAGGAGTTGTGCAGGTGAGCGCCGTGAACGCGCAGGCGACGCCACCCCAGAACCAGCACCCGGCAGGCCAGGTCCTGTTGCGCAGGTGCGTGGGGTCGTTGCTGCTGTGCCTGCTTGTCGCCCTCTCCGCATGGTCCGTTTGGCCGCTCCTGTCTGGCCTCTTGTCTGGAAAAAAGCATGTCCACGAGGTTGCCCAGCACATCCACACGGGGATGACCCACAACGTGGTGCAGTTCCGTCAGCGCCTGTACATCATCCCCCATGCCCTGAAAGATGTGGATTTCCCGTCCTTGAGCGTGGAACTGCCGCCGGGCGTGGACACGGCGGATTCCATCGAGGACGCCAAGGCCCTGCTGCTCCAGCGTGAAAGGGAGAAGGAGTTCAACGCGCCCCCGAAGCTGATGGACACTGTGGGTGAAGTGAACATCGTGCGGTTTCGGAGCAGATTTTTTGTCATACCCCAAAAACTCGGCCCGATGGATCTTGGCTCACTGGGTGTTGACTCGTCGGATTCGAATTTACCACAGGGTGTTGCAGTGTATGGCTCACTGGAGCAGGCGCGTGAACACGCTCAGAGGCTGCTGGCCGAGACGCTTGCGTCTAGGCCCCCAACGTTGCTGGAAGATGCGGGCTGGGCCAACATCGTAGCCTACCGCGGCGCTTTCTGGCTGCTGGACCACGCGCTTGGTCCCGTGGACGTGGCTGCCTCCGTGGATGCGGGAGGCGTGGGACTGCCCCGCTTCGAAACCCTGGAGGATGCCCGTCGTGCGGCCAAGGAGGAAGCGCTGGCCAGGGAAGCGCTGCTGCCTCCCAGGCTGGTGGCCTCCACCTCCACATGCAACGTGGTGGCCTTCCGGGGGCGTTTTTTCGTGGTTCCCAAGAAGATGGGGCAGGTCGACATCAACCGCGAAGAATCACTGTTCATCGGGCAAGAGCATGTATTCGATACGCTTGATGCTGCGATCAAGAAGGCGGGAGAGCTTAAGTGAAGTCTGCGACTGCGTTCGGTTAAGCACGGAGGTGGGTATGTCCGTTTTGTTCTCATTCCTGAAACGCCACAGCCCAAGGCATCTCCTTTCGCTTGCTGCAGAGGAGTATCTAGGCTTACTCGTGCGATATTTACCTGGTTATGAAGGGATGTTCCTGCGATGGTCATTGTACAAGCTAACCTTTCGGATGATCGGTACGATGTCTTTGATTTGGCCAGGGGTGTTCATTACCCACGGCTATGGGATCACTGCTGGCAATAAGCTGTCAATCAACTATGGTGCGCACTTGGACGGACGAGGAGGACTGAGTCTTGGGGATCACGTTTTGATCGGTCCCAATGTTTTCATCGGTACATCCAATCATGACATGTCTGTGGCATCAGTCCGCCTGACAGCAGGGCATAGGCCGAATCCGGTACGAATCGGAAACAACGTATGGATTGGGGCCAACGCCGTTGTTTGCCCAGGCGTAACCATTGGCGACAACAGTATCGTGGGAGCTGGCAGTATAGTGACCAGGGACGTTCCAGGCGGTGTTTTGGTTGCCGGCAACCCAGCAAAGGTGATTAGGAGTCTGGAAAGTTGACAGCAAGCTTGGATTCACTGTCTGCTAAAAGATTACAAAAAATTCTTGCTGTTAAGGCTTTAGTTCGTAAAGTACATACTCTCCGCGTATTTCCCTCCGAAATGGATCTTGCGTGTTGTTCCACCAAAAGTCGATGTTCCAGTCCATGTATGCAGGAAATGATATCCAGTATTTCGGGGTGAAATGCTTGAGAGGGTCTGCCCCGTAGTAGTCTATTTGTAGGGGAAAGGATTTTATTTTATGGAGCGCATGTGAGTATTTGTCAACCCACTTGAGTCTGTGGTAAGCCCTTTGGTAGTCGTAAAAATTGTGTTCGGCTTCGAGCAAGAAAATTTTTCTAAACCCTTGGCTTGATTTCAAGAGATGATCCATCGCCTCCTGAGTGTGGATGGTGTTTCGGGGGCCTAGCGGATTGTTTTCTACAGATTCGTAGGGTTCATAATGTTTGCCTGAGTATTCGAAAATGTCGGTGTAATTGAAAAAATTGGCTATGACAGCGGAGTGTGGCTGGATGTTTTGCTGTAGCCAGTCACCGACTCTCCGATTCATTGCATCGATGTTGGATTGCACAATCAGACACGACGCTGCATTCATTAACTGATCTAATGCGCCTGCAAGCGCCGCGACGATGAATACGATTGTTAGCGTTCGTTTGTATCGAATTTGAATGCCATGTTTGAGACTCTTGAATCCTTCGCCAAGCCACCCAGCCATCATCATGGACAGTGGCGGCATAAGAAAAGATATGTGTACCTCGGCTACATTCCATCGGAGGTAGCCTACCAAAAAACCGAACAGGTATAGGAATGGGATGCTGCCAAAGCGAATTGACACTGCTGCAAACAAGCATAAGAAGATGAAAAGCCTGCTCCCGTTTTTTATGTCTGCAAAATGTTGAATGTGTTGATTGTCAAAGTAGAAAACCCAGCCAAATCCTACAGCAGAACACACAATCGTAAAAGGGAGTAGAACCCGGTATAGCCTGCCAACCATTGTGCCACTTGGCTCAATGCGCCGCCAAGCGCCTAGCAACCCTGGTAATGAATTTTGCGATGAGGAACTAACGAAGAGGCTGCCTTCTTTCGTTACGGAAAAAGCTATTGCAAATGTTGATAGAAGCCACAAGGTGGGTGGGAATTGTACAAATACAATGCCCATCAGGTGCCAGTAAGGTCCTCCTGAAGCGTGAAACTCTGACTTTCCCATGGAAAACAAACTTAACACTTTGCCGGTATTCAATCCAATAAGCCAAGGGAGCAGTGATGGCGCGGCAGAATGAATCATGAGCGCTACGGAAATGATCACGATGAGAACTGTACGTCTGAGCCTCACCGGTTCCAAGATGAGCGACCCCACAACGATAAAAGGCAGGATCCCCGAGAACTCCCGCACCCATGGACCAAGCACGCCAAAAAGAGCGTAGCCTGCTAACCATGCTATGGACCCTCCGTCTGCATAGCGAAGGCAGCAAAGCAGGCCCGACAGGATGCAGATAGTCACCATCTGGTACGGTAGTGCGAACAATGTGAAAACAGAGGTAAGCGTTGCCATGCTTGTCATGCACAGCATGCAGCCCAAGGCTGCAAGACTTCTGGAACAAAGGAACCGCAGGCAGAAAAGATAGACCAACGCCGTTGTGATGCCGAACAGGACGGCTGCTTGTCCCAGGATCAACGGGAGGCGATCTGAACGGTTCAGTATGGTGAGTACAATGCTCTCGCAATAATATTTGACGATGGGTCCATATCTGAAGCTGTCGTTGAGTTGGAAAGAAGCAGCCAATCGGCTGGCTGAAAATGTATCCGGCAACGGGGTAATGCCACGCGGGGGAGATACGTGATCCTTGAAAAGGGCAGAAAAGACCCAAGCGTTCATTTCTGGGCCAGAGAGACCCATCGACCTGGCCTGCTCAAGACCCGGGGTATCCGGTGGCCACGCGATGTGTTGATCTGCAATTCGAAGGTTGATTTCGTGGAGAAAACGACCGCGAGCCATGGTTGAAGTGGGATATTGCGTGAAGTCACGCGCTGCCCTGAGGCCAGCTTCCCCAAGGTGAAACCGGACGAGAACCGTCGGCTCTGATTCCTGAGCATCTGGCGCAGACAACTTCGCGGCTAGCCCTAGGGCGTCTGTTATGTTTGTATCGGCTATTCTGTAAGAGGTAGGATTGAAGGCTATAAGGTTTACGAGGTCTCCCCCGGCTATTTGACCGCCCATAGAGGTCCAGAACACTGCATAAAAGACCAAACCACAGGCAAAAGCCGCAAAAGCGGACCACCCGGCGAAACGAGATGCGCCATCTTGCGTTGGCAATTTCGGAACGAAAAGGCTCATCGTCTCTCCAGAACAAGAAGCGCCCTGAAGGCCATGAGAGGCGTGAGTATGGGTCTCATGGCGTCTTCAAATGCCAAAAGGGCGCGCATGAAGCCCAGGGAGCGCACGCCCTTGTCTTGGAAACCGCCGCTCAGTGGGTAGGCAAGGCTGGCGAACGGCGTAAGTTCCAGCAGGCGCAGGTTAGGAAATTCGCGCCCGAATCTCTCGGCGCCCTGGCCGCTGAAGATGCTGAAAGGGATCATGGCGTTTCCGGCCCAGGGGTCTTTGCCGCCCTGGAAGGGGGCGTGCAGCGGGTCGTCCACGCGTTCGCAGGCCTCGTGGTGCAGGTAGGTGTATACCAGGCGGCTGGCGGGAGAGATCCAGGGCTCGGCCAGCACCACCCGGCCGCCCGGTCTGAGGGCGCGCACGCATTCCTGGAAGAAGCGGGCCGGGTTTGGCAGGTGGTGGAGGCCGTCAATGCCGACCACGTTGTCCAAGGAGGCGTCGCGCACGGGGAGGTGCTGCGCGTCGCAGACAAGGTCGAGGTGGCGCAAGGGGAGGATGTCGGAGCAGAGGGAATCGGGCAGATGCCGGGCAAGGAACCCCGGTCCTCCCGCGATCTCCAGGGTCCGCCCCGGGGACAGGGCTTGTCGGACGCGACGGAAGATGTCCTTCTCGTAAACCAAGCGCAGGGCAGGCTTGCGAGCCCAGACCTCTTGATGACGAGAGATGACCGGGTCGCCGCCGGGAATGGCCGGGGGCGCGGAGTTCACGCCCGGGCCTTGCCTTCCGGGCTGGGGGCGGCCGCCGCACGGCAGTTTCCATACCGTCTGAGCCAGCCGAATTTCAGGATGTTCGCGCCCAGCACGGTCATGCGCAAGAGGATCAGGCCGTGTTTCCAGCGCTGAATGTTGGTCTCCCCGTAGCGGCGTTCCTCATAGCGGATAGGCAGGTCGGTGATCTTCATGTTGAGCATGCTGGCCCCGAAGAGCATGTCGAAGTCGCCGAAGGGGTCTTTGTCCTTGAAAGGTTCGACGGCGGTGAGCATCCTTGTCCAGTCGCATCGCCTGAACACTTTGGTTCCGCAAAGAGTGTCGCGCACGCGCTGGTCCAGCAGGTAGCTGAAGGCCTTGCCGAAGAAGATGTTGCCAAAGAGATTGGCCAGCTGCATGGCGCGCCCGCGCATGGGGTAGACCAGCCGACAGCCGTTGACGAATTCGGCCTTGTCCTGGGTGAGCACGTTGACGAAGCGGTGCAGCGATTCGGGGGGCACCGTGAGGTCGGCGTCCAGAATGAGCAGGATGTCGCCCGTGGCCTGTGAAAAGCCCAGATAGACCGCGTCTTTCTTGCCCCTGCCGGTCTGGATGAAGAGTTTCGCGTCTCGGCCGTGGTCGGCCGCTAGGGCCTCTTCGATGGACTCGCGCGTGCCGTCCGTAGACCCCCCCTCCACGAAGATCAACTCGGTGCCGCCCGGGAATTCGGGGGTCCTGGCCATGATGTCCGGGATGTTGCCGCGCTCGTTGCGCGCGGGAACGATGACGCTCACCTTGGGCTCGGCGGCCTTGCCGCCGTCTTGCAACAGCAGCGGCCGGGCGATGACCATGGAGAGCATGCCCAGGTCGCGCACCAGGGGCAGGTTGCCCACGTATCCGTTGAGCAGTCTGGACAGCAGAGGCACTTCCAACGGGGCCAGGCAGAAAGAAAAATCCTTGACGATCTGATAGTCGGCCAGGGTCAGGATGTTTTCGATCTCGCTGGGAGGCAGCCAGTTCATCTCCGGGGTTCTGGTCTTGATGCCCAGGCACTCCGCAAGCTTTACGGCCGGCTGCCAGAAACGGCGGTAGTAGGTGATGATCAGGCGGGTGCCGGAGTGGCAGAATTGGCGCAGGTCCATGAGGCTCTGCTGGATGTCTTCCATGAAGCCCAGGCTAAAGGGAACGAGGATGATGTCGAAGCGTTCGTCCAGGGAGGCCAGGGAGGCAGGGTCGTTGTAGATGGTCATGCCGGGGCATTCCTGGGCAGGAACCTCGAAGACATGAGGATCGACCGCCACGCTGCGTTGCGGTTCAAGCATGGGGAGCAGGGTGGCTGTCCAGGGTCCGATGGCCAGGATGGATCTGCCGGGCTGGACGAAATCCTTGATGCGCTGAAAGTTCAGCGTGTGCACGTATTCGGAGAAGCGGCGGTTCTTGTAGAGTGCGTGCGCGTCCGAGCGGATGGCCTCGGTGTATTCTTTGGTGAACATGGTCAAACCCGGAGTTTAGTGTTGGGTCAGGTCGGAACCCTTGCTGGAACTGGACAGAATGCCCAGGGCACCCTTGGCCAGACGCTTGAACTCTGCAAAGGAGCGGATTTTCTTGAACTTGTTCATGATGATGCGCGGCCTGAAGTAGAACCTTTTGTAGGCCCCCACAAGGTAGGAGGTGGCTTCATCACGTGTGAGGAAGGTGTCCATCAACTCGATGGGACGTTCCTTGGATGGGTCCAGCGTGTACTCGGCCCAGTAGTCTGCCATGCCGCCTGCGCGGTAGTGCGCGTAGATCTCCGTTTCCGGGAAGGGGGCCAGCACGGTGTACTGGGCATAATCCAGCGGAAGCCGGAGGGAGTACTCGATGGTGTGCTCGATGGTTTGCCTGCTTTCACCAGGGAAACCGAACATGAAGAAGCCGAGGATGTCCAATCCTGCCCGCTTTGTCAGTCGGACAACCTCCTCCACGCGCTCCGGAGAGATGCCCTTGTTCATTTTTTTCAGGATGTCGGGATTGCTGGACTCGATGCCGTACATGATGGTGTGGCAGCCGGCCCGTTTGAGGGCCTTGACCATGTCTTCGGTGACGACGTCCACCCGGCTGCGAACCGTGAAGCTCACATCCAGGCCCCGGCGCTGGATTTCCTCGCAAATGCCGAAGACCCGTTTCTTGCTCGCCGTAAAGGTGGAATCGTAGATGTCGAACTCGCGGATGTCGTGCCGCTTCAAGTTGTCCTCGATTTCATCCACGAAGCCCTTGGGGCTGCGCACCCTGTAGGGCTGAAGGTTCTGGTTGCAGAATGCGCAACGGAAGGGACAGCCCCTGGTGGAGACCATGGCTGTGAAGTTCTTTTTGTTGGAGAGAATGTTTTGATAGAGCGTGTTGTCGATCAGGTGCCGAGCGGGCCAGGGGACTTCGTCGATGTCCGGGACGGTTTGCAGCGTGGAGTCGATGACCACCTGATCCCCGTCGCGCCAACAAAGGGACTTGATGCCGTGAAACCCGGTTTTGTCGCGAAATGCGCGCAGGAACTGAGGGAGGGGTACCTCGGCTTCGCCCACGATGCAGAAGTCGAACTCCGGATGAGTCATGGTCTCACGAGGGTAGAGCTTGATGTGCTCTCCGCCGGCAAGTATCGGCAGGCCCGTATCGGCCTTGAAGCGTCGGATCCAGGCCAGGACCGGGTGAAAACTGGTGGTGTTGGCGGTGAACCCCAGCAAGTCAGGAGAAAATCGGGAGATTCGCGCAAGAGCCTGCTCGTATGTCAGGCGTTCGGCCTCCATGTCGATCAGATCGACCTCGAAGCCCTCATTTTCCATGATAGCCGCCACATAAAGCAGGCTCAACGGCGGCACATATCCGAGGTTGTCGTCGCGAATCTCAAGCCCCTTGAAGTTGGGATTGAGTCTATTCGGCGTGAAGAGGAGGGTGACTCTCATTGCTCTTGACTTGCCTGGTTGTTTCCTGTTTTTAAAAAATCAGAATTCGATCTTGATAGCCGTATTTTTGAGCGATTGCAACTGGTGCGTCCCTGTGAACCTGAGAAATGTTCCGGATGCCCTGTTGGCTAGAGCGGGAAGACCTTGTGAATGTTGGGCGAAAGTTGTTTTTGTGGAATAAGCACGTTAAAGTATGCTTATGATGGGCTTTAGAGAAGGTAGTGCCTTTGTCGGGCGTAGCTGAAAATAGCCTAAGCCGTGATTGCTGCGGAAAAGTGGCATTTCTAAAGAGTTCTGACTCGATTTTACTGTAGTGATCCCCGTCTTCAACGAAGCCGATTCCTTGCTGGAATTGGCATCGCGTCTGGAATGCATGCTTTCAGGACTCGAGGCGAGTGAAGTAATCTTCGTTGACGACGGCAGCACGGACTCAACGAATTCAATCCTCCAGGGCATCTGCCGTGCCGATCCTGACAAATTCAAGCGCTTGCATCTGCGCTGCAACAGGGGGAAGTCAACCGCGCTGCAGAGCGGTTTCAATGCCTCCCGGGGGAAGGTTATCGTTACCATGGACGGAGACCTCCAGGACATTCCCGAGGAACTGCCGAAACTTCTCTCCACATTGACCTCCCAGGGCCTCGACGCCGTGACCGGGTGAGTTGGGATATGCTGCAAGGGTAGGACGATCTTGCTCAGGAACTTCTGGTGGGTCTGCAGCAGGTACACGGTCAGGGCGGTGTAAATCTGGATGAGGGCGGCGTTTTCCGTGTTACCCACCTCACGATCAGCGCTAAAAAAATGTGCTGAGTTAAGAGGAGAGCCATGTTAAAGATATTATTTTGCGCTTTTATTGTTCTTGCAATTGTATTTTATCCATGCGCGCAGCCTGCTCCAGGGAAAGGTATATTTGTGCGTAATCTTAAGGCTGGAAAAAGCCAGACCTTAGTTACATACGGAACGAGTCTAACAGACCGTGCAGGTTGGGTTCAAGATCTGTTCCTTGCCCTCGACGAAAGCTGTCCAGGTATCGTCAACGTGATCAATAGTGGTGGGAGCGGAATGAGTTCGAAGTGGGGTGTAGAGAACCTTGAAGCCAAAGTCATAGACAAACACCCGGACGCGTTGTTGATTGAATTTGCAATTAATGATGCTTTCGATAAATATGCAACTTCAGTAGATCAGGCAAGAGGCAATCTGGAGCTAATCATTGACAGAGTGCTTGCGGCAAATCCATTTTGTGAAATATTTCTGATGACCATGAATTCTCCAGCAGGGATCCACCTGTCTTCACGGAAAAATTATTCAGAATATTATCAAATGTATCGAGATGTTGCTAAGTTGCGCGGAATTGCGTTAATTGACCATCAAGTGAACTGGGATGCCATTTTACATGAAGCCCCTGCGTTTTATGGAACATTGGTGCCTGACGGGCTTCATCCAACAGATCAAGCTCAATGTCTCGTTATTACCCCAGCCATCCTTCGGGAGTTGGGCGTAAAACGAGTACGATTAGATGACGATGAAAGGGAGATGTACGCAAAGGCAAAGATTGACCGAATGAAAATCAAAGACTCAATGCTAACGGATGATCTGTGCACTGGCGGAAGGGCAATTAGCAACGGCGATCTTGGGAACTTTAATGCTTCAATGGCATTCGATAAGAATGATGCCTCGATTTGGGCAAGCCTTCAGACAGGGAAAGAAGTTGCTGGCGTGGCTTGCATTGGTTATGATTTTGGATCAGAAAAGAAAGTTTCTGTCAGGCGTGTAGTGCTAAAACAGGGCGGCCGTGTTGAAGGTATTAGTGTTCAGTCTTCAGATAGTGAGCAAGTTGGATATGTAGATGTCGCAGCTAGTTTTAAATACAATAGTGGAGGTTGGGATGTTATTGATCTTGTTGAGTCATCGCCCCGGCGATATTGGCGCCTTCTAGCGGAACAAGCTGCTGGCGATCACCCTGCTGCTTGGACAGTATGTGAAGTAAAAATGCAGGGGAAAAGAAATATATCCGAAATATTGACGCGATATGCACTAGTGTTTTTAAGGTCGACTTTCGGACTTGACCATTGCGGCGGGAACGGGCCTGTTCGTTAGCTTGTCGTTGCATTTAGGCCCAACAAGTCGATAGCCAGGCCATTGATAAATCAATGTCTCGCGAGAAAATTATGATTTCGCGCGGGCCGTTGCCTTTCAATAAGGATTTGCAGTGAAACGGATGGCAAAAGCGTTCGAGATGGCGAAAGTGCAGTTGCCCGAGTGGCTAACTACCGGCTCAAAGACCCGTCCGTCCCGGTATTACAAGGCCAAGGCTTACTTGTGCTGCCTTTGATCCGTGAAATTGTAGATTGGAGACTGGCCTGCGGCTATTGCTACGCGTATTTTTATATTAAAATAAGAATTCAATGGTGTTGGCTCTGTTTTTGGGCGCATGCAACTGGTGCTTCTTTCTGGGCTTGAGAAATGTTCCAGATAATCTGCTGGCTAGAGAGGGAAGGGCGTATTGATGCTGAGCGAGGGATTTGTTCGTTGGGTGGTCGCGTTAAAGGATGGTTCTGAGTGGCTCTGGAGAAGGTAATGTCTTTGTCTGGCGTATCTGAAAATGGCCTGAACCTTGAATGTTGCTGGAATAAGGGCATTTTTAAAGAGGTCTATCTCGATTATTCTGTGGTGATCCCTGTCTTCAACGAAGCCGATTCCTTGCGTGAGTTGGCATCGCGGCTAGAGTGCGTTCTATCCAGGCTTGGGGCAAGCGAAGTAATCTTCGTGGACGACGGAAGCACGGACTCAACGTATTCAACGCTCAAGGCCATCTGCCGTGCCGCTCCTGACAAATTCAAACGTCTGCATCTGCGCTGCAACAGGGGCAAGTCAACCGCGCTGCAGGTCGGTTTCAATGCCACTCGGGGGAAGATCATCGTCACCATGGACGGAGACCTTCAGGACATCCCCGAGGAACTTCCGAAACTTCTCTCCGCGTTGACCTCCCAGGACCTCGACGCCGTGACCGGATGGAAGCGCGTGCGAAGGGATGGATATTTAAGCAAAAAATTGCCTTCGTGTCTTTTCAACTGGCTTCTGCGCAGGGTATCCGGGTTGAGCATCCATGACTTCAACTCCGGCTTCAAGGCTTTCCGGCGTGAATGTCTTGGGTGTCTGAAGCTCTACGGACACATGCACCGCTTTGTCCTCGTATTTCTTTCGAGAAGTGGATATAGGGTTGGCGAGGTTGAGGTGGAGCACGCCGCAAGAGTTCATGGGGTTTCAAAATACGGGGTGAAGCGATTCTACCACGGCCTCATGGATCTGCTGACCGTGTTCTTCATCACCAGGTATCTCGCCTCTCCACTGCATTTTTTCGGATTGTATGGCGTCTCGAGCATCGCATTTTCTGCGTTGATTGGAGTGTACTATATTTCGTCGCATTTTGCAGGGATCTTTCTGGGACGTCCCAGCTGGCTTCTCGCAGAGCATCCCTTATGGGTGCTTTCCCCGGTGTTGTTTTTGGCCGGGCTGATCCTTATTTTTTTTGGTCTGCTGGGTGAACTTATCAACTTCAGACTCCACAGGCCGACTGACGCAAACGAGTCCGTGGACGAAGCGGAAGGGTTCAATGCGGACTCTGGGGGCGAACCCAGGCCATGAACGATTTCGAATTCCAGGTCAGGTTTGTGGTTTCGGCTGTGCCTCGGCTTGTATCCCAGATCGACCTCGACCCTCTCTCGCCTACATACGGATGTTCGCACCTCGCTTTCTGGCGCGATAAGACATCTGAATTCTCCGACGCCAGGCGGCAGGAATCCATGCTGGCCTTTAGCATGCTGTATCGCGCCGAGTTTCCTGGATCTTCCTGGGCGGGTAACCGGCGTTTACTGGACGTTGTGGTCGCCCAGTTGTCCTATTGGATGGCGATGCAATACCCCGATGGGGCTCTGGATGAATGGTACAAAGGCGAGCGCGCCTATGCGGCTCCCGCTTATGCAGCCCACTGCGTGGCCAGAACCCTGCTGGCCGTGGGCCGGTTTCTACCCCCGGACGTGGTCGCTAAGGTTAAACAGCGCCTGGAAGTGACGGCACGTTGGCTTGAAACGCATGACGATTTCTTCAAGACCAACCACCAAGTGACAGGAGCCTGCGCGCTTGCTTTTTGCGCCCAGGCCCTGGAAGCGCCGCGTCTGGCTGCGGTCGCGCGTTCCAAGTTGGCCTCCGTGCTCGGTTCCCAGACGCACGAGGGCTGGTTTCCCGAGGTGCGGGCCATGGACCCCGGCTATACGTTTCTTACCGTGGAGTTTGCGGCCATGGCCATGGTGGAGTTGGGCTGGTGGGAACATGCTTCGGCTTTTGCCCGCGCCATGGATTTCGCATGCGCCTGGACGCATCCGGGACCGATCCTCGGCGACGAGTACGGGATATGCCACAATCCTTACGTTTCGCGCATCGCCGCGGTGCTCATGGCTGACCGCAGCGACGGTGCCGCGTCCCTTCTCGAGGTTCTTCTGTCTGGATCAGCAGGCATGTCTGGTCTGACTCCAACGCTTACCGACGACCTGCGTCTTCCTCGCTGGTCCTTCCAACCCCTTGCGGCCTGGGAATACCTGAAGCTTTCGCCTGGGCTGCGCCCCGGCGCGCAAAAGTTACCCCTGTTTGGAACGGGACAGCCCGCCAAGGTGTATGGCCTTTCGGGGCTGGCCAGGGTCAGCGCCGGCGGTAGGCCAGCCGTGATGTGCTCTCGGGCGGGGGGGCTGGTGCGCTTCTTCGGATCCAACGGGCCCGAGATTGCCGACCTGGGATACGCACTACGTATCCCAGAAGGATGGGCGACCTGTCAGACGTACAACCCACGCATCCGCATCGAGGAAATCGGCGGGAAAATCGGCTGCACCTGCGGCATCAACCCTGCGAAAAGATTTCAGCCGTCCTTCTCGGCTCGCTTGGCACTGCGCCTGGCCTGCACCACGGCCGTAGGCGCCAGGCTTGCCCGCAAAGGCATCGACCTGATCCGCGGCAGGCTGGGCACAGCAGTCAACCAATCCTCCGCCAATCTCATGGCGGCTTCGGGCAATACGATGCGGCGCACGTTGGAAGCCACCCCGGAGGGGGCGGTCGTCCTGGACCGCCTGAGTTTCACGCGGCCCGTTCGTCCGCAGGACCTGTTCGCCTGCATGCGTCGCGGCGACGGACCTACCGTACTGGAGCCGCTGACGGCACTTGCGCCCTCCCCTGGGGAGTCTGTTTCGGGCGTTACCGTCATGCGCCGTTACGGCCCGGATCCGACCTGGAGAGAGCATGAAGCGACCCTTGTCTGGGGCTGACCGCAGGGAGACAGGCCAACTGGTGGATGACGGCAAGGGGCATGGCGGCTGCACGCCAGGGAGGCACGAGAACACCCTCGGAAGGCGCGCAGGCCGCTTGGCGGTCAACAGCCTGCTGGTTGCTGCGAGTCTGGTTTCTGCCTACGCGCTGTGCGAGGTGGGCTTTCGGGCTTGGTTCGACATCAAGCCCATGCCTTGGTTCTACGAGATCAACGAGCTTGATTTCCGAGGGCGGCACCCCTCCCATGAGCGGAGTGCTCCCGGCGCGCGCCGGGTCATGATCCTTGGCGATTCCTACGCCTTCGGGTTCGGCGTGGCGCAGGAAGACATCCTGGCCGCACGGCTGGAAACCTCTGGCCAGGTTCAGGCAGCCCCGCAGGTGGAGGCGCTCAATTTCAGCCGGATGGGCTGGAACACTTGCGCAGCAATGGATTTTTTCCTCTCCAAGGGGGTTTCGTTCGACTTCGACGACCTGCTCCTTACGGTGACTTTCAACGACATCGAACCCGAGCCCCTCACGGTCCGCAATCAGCAGGCCCTGTGCCTCTTCACCCAGATGACCATGTTGCACGCCCTGGTTTACAGGCTCTACGGATTCAAACAGCGCCTGCTCCAGGGCAAGGACTACGGGCAGGCCCTGGCAGAGTGGTACGCCCAAGGCGAAGGCCCCCTTGCCAGTCGCATGCGTGAGTGCATCCTGGACCTCAAACGCTACTGCGACCAGCACGGCAAACGCTTCGCCGTGCTGCTCTTCGAGACCCCCGATGCCGATGGCGTAGGTTTAAGGGCCGTTGTTCATCGGGAACTTGGCTCCTGGTGCACACGCCTGGGCATCCCCTACGCGAGCCTTCCGCCTGCTTCTGCCGAACGCCGCCGGGAGCTCACGCTGCACGTCTTCGATGAGCATCCCAATGCCCAGGCGCACTTCCTGGCGGCCCAGGAAGCCGCAAGGATGCTGGGAGGCGCGCCGAGATGAGCGACATCCTGCTGGTCTACCCTCGGCTGGGATCCATGGACTCCATGGTGGTTGATCCGCCCTTGTCCATTCTTTACGCAGCGGCCGATTCCGTGAAGCAGGGGTTTGACGTGCGCCTTCTGGATCTGCGTTGCGAGCCGGGGGACTGGCGCAAGGCGTTGTCCCGCGAGCTCGCGCTTCACCCCGCCCTGGTGGGGATCTCGGTCATGACCGGGAAACCTCTTGAGAACGCGCGCGAAGTGTCCCGCCAGGTGCGGGCCGAACTTCCGGATGCGAAGGTCGTCTGGGGTGGGCCTCACGTGACGGTGCTCCCTGAAACCATCGAAGAGCCGTTCATCGACTACCTCGTGCGCGGCTATGGTTCTAA
Source organism: Fundidesulfovibrio sp. (assembly GCF_058402725.1). Lineage (NCBI taxonomy): Bacteria > Pseudomonadati > Thermodesulfobacteriota > Desulfovibrionia > Desulfovibrionales > Desulfovibrionaceae > Fundidesulfovibrio > Fundidesulfovibrio sp. Next base: position 86,043 of record NZ_JBZVFJ010000001.1, read on the forward strand.
GCCGCTGGCAATGCTGGCGCAGGCCCTGCGGGACGGGCGGGACCTCAGCGACGTGCCGGGCCTCTCCTGCAAAGACGCGCGGGGTGTGGCGGTGCACAACCGGCGGTCGGGGGAACACGAGATGCTCCTGCACGCGGACATCCCCTATTCTCTTCTGCCTTTGGACCAGCCCGCGTACCGTCGGGCTTACAACGGGGAACTGATGTTCACCCTGTTCAGCGCCATGGGCTGTCCCTACCAGTGCGCCTTTTGCGTGCACCCCGCCGTGTACCGCGAACTCAACGCTCCACGCTGGCGGCCTTTGCCGGACGAGGACGTGGTGGAACACATCGCCTTTGCCGTTGAGCGCTACGGGGCCAGGAACATCTGTTTCCTGGACGACACAAGCTTTCCCAGCCTGGGGCGCATGCGCCGCATCTTCCAGGGCGTGATCGGTCGGGGGCTCGACGTCTGTATCGAATTCAGGGGCGCCCGCATCAATGAGCTCGACCGCATGGATGACGACTTCATCCGGCTTATGATCCGCGCGGGAACCAGGGTGCTCAAGGTCGGGGCCGAGTCGGCCAGCGACAGGCTGCTCGTGCTTTTTAAGAAAGGCATCACCCGTGAGCAGATCCTCAGGGTGAACGAGAAGTTCGCCCGTCATCCGGAAATCGTAATCGACTACAATTTCTTCTGCGGAGCCCCAGGAGAAACCTATGAAGATCTGATCCTTACCAAGAATACGGTCCTAGAGCTCGTGGCCAAGAATCCCAACGCCTACTACTCCTTCGGCAGCGATTGGAAGCCCATCCCTGGGTCTGCGCTGTTGGATTACGCAGTCCAAACGTACGGGTACAAGCCCCCTCACACCATGGATGAATGGATTGAAATGGACTCCTTCGATTCCAAGGAAAAAATCGTCCATCCATGGTATACAGCTAGGCACGACAGGCTCATCCAGATGATGCAGTTGGCGGCCTTCGTGGTGGACAACAAGATCGCCCGGGAGACAGCTGCCAACACCGACGCCTCCTTCAAGCTCCTGAGGGTTTGTTCCTTCCTGTACAGGCCCCTGGCCCTGTGGCGGCTCCGGCATGACCGGTACGAGTTCTTGGTAGAGTTCGCGCTCTTCAGGATGATGGTCAGGATTTTCCCCTGGCTGCGCAATCTGATCAAAAAGGACGGCGATGAAAAGGGCGATTGAATCCCTGCGTCGTTGGTGCAACGTCTACAGGCGCATCCGCTTTTTCAAGCGGCTCTATCCGCTGCGTGCGGTCCTGGCCGACGCGGTCAGGTTCCCCCTGGACTATGCCCGGACGGAGCGTGACGTGGACACGGTTCGCAACGTCATGATCGCTGTTACCCATCGATGCAACATCCGCTGCGAGATGTGCTACTTCCACTCCCAGACAGGCGACGTGGCAGTGCTGCCCCTGGAGACATTCAAGAAGGTGGTGGACGAGACGGCCCACTCCCGCCCCGCAATACAGCTCACCGGGGGTGAGCCTTTGACCCATCCGCGCATCGTGGACATGGTGGCCTATGCCAAAAAGAAAGGCCTGGCCGTGCAGTTGTTCACCAACGGCACCCTTGCCACGCCAGATTTGGCCGGAAGGCTCGTGGACGCCGGACTCGATTACCTGAATATGACCCTGCTCGGGGGGCCGCTGAACCACTCCCTGGTGGCCCGCGTGCCCGGCAGCTACGAGCGCTTCAGGGGTAATCTGGGCGCGCTTGCCAGGCGCAAAGGCACAACACGGCTCATGGTGAACTACACCATAACTCCCAGAGCCGCCGGGGACATGTTTCACGCCTTCGAGCTGGCGCACGACCTGGGCCTTGACGGAGTCCGCGTGCAGCACCTCATGTACCTCACCCCGGCGGAGTTTTCTGCCCAGGACGAGACGATGCGCGCCCTCTATGGACATGCGTTCCCCACCAACGAGTCGCAGGAGGAGAGGGATTTGGAAAGCTTGGGGTCCGAAGTGGCGGTCCTGGCCGCCGAGACGCGGCGTCGTTGGCCTGGACTGAACGTGCAGTGGGCGCCTACCCTGGATGAGGCCGAGATGCCGTCCTGGTATTCCGCCAAACCCTTCAGCACCCGTCGCAAGTGCCTGTTCCCCTGGCGGGGGATCCAGATCGACGCGGACGGGGCCGTGTATCCCTGCAGCAAGATCTTCGTCCCGCTCGGCAATGCGACCGACAGGGACGTGATGGAATGCTGGAACGCCAAAGAGATGAAAACCTTCCGGGCAGCGATGAAACAGGGCCTGCTGCCCGCCTGCGCCCGGTGCTGCGTGCTCTAGAGCCATGGCGGACAACGATTTCCTCACCGGAGTCTACTCTAGGCTGGACGAGACAAGCACGTCGTTGCAGCGGTTCATGGACTCCGTGTACGCAGTCATGCACTCCGCGTTGTCGCTCACTGGATGTGAGAGCGTGGCGGACTTCGGATGCGGGCGCGGCTACTTCATGCGCCACCTCAGGGGCAAGGGCCATTCTCGCCTGGTGGGTTTGGAGCCCTCGCAAGCCCTGCGCGGCATGCGGTTGGACGAGGCGGTGCGAGAAGGCTCCTTTGAGCAAAATGACTTGGGGGACGCCTCCTTTGACATCGCCTTCACCTGCCATACCCTGCATCACCTGGAGAACCCGTTCCCGCTCTACGCCCTTCGGGAGATGGCCCGCGTTGCCGCGCGGCATATCGTGATCGTGGAGGCATGCAACACCAACCTGGCGATGGCGTTGCGCTCCCTCTACCGCATCAAGAGCGAGGCCAATTGCTACCGGTATAACCTGGGAAGGGTGATTGACATGACCGGGCGCTTAGGCCTGGACATGGTCCATGCCGGGTACATGCCACGGGCTTTTCTCTCGTCTGGAAGTATTGCGCACCGGATGGCTGCCTGGCTGGGGACAGCTCCATACTGCATGGTGTTGGCAACGAAGGAGCGCGGTCAAGAGAGCGTCGTTCCCCCCCAGGAGACTTAAACATGTATGCGCAACGGGCGGCAGTGCCATTCACCCTGTTTGTATAGATTGACTTTGGAGGTTTGGAATGAACAAGCACGTCCTGTCAAAAGCGCTTGCTGTTTTGGCATGTCCAGAGTGTGGCGGCGATTTGCAATATGACAATCGGTGCAGTTGTTTTATCTGCGAGCCGTGTGAGAACAAATATCCTGCTGTTGGAAACGTCGTAAATTTTCTGCAAGTTGACGGCGAACTGCTGTCGCGCGCAAAAGATCACTGGGAAAGCAGCCCGATATTCCAGTATGAAGCAAAAAGCCCCTTGTATACAAAGGAGTATTACGAGGAACAAGACAGGTGGCGTGCAGAAGAAAGTGATCCATTCTCGATGGGTGAATACAGGTTTGGGGAGATACGAGGCAAGGTCATTCTGGATGTCGGGTGTGGTTCAGGCTGGTTGGTCAAACAGGCTGCACGTTGTGGCGCATTCCCTGTAGGCATCGATTTTACTGAAAAAGCTGTCCTTAGCACTGCAAAAGCAATGGAGATATATGGCCTAGACGGGCTTGTGATTCAAGCTGATGCACAGCGGCTCCCGATAAGGACGGAAGTGATAGATAGGTTTTATTCCGTCGGAGTTCTTCATCACATACCTGATACACAGCGGGGAATTGATGAGGCGTATAGGGTGACAAAGAAGGGCGGGTCTTTGTTCATCAGTTTGTATTGCAGACCATTCTTCTTTAACAGGTTGATGTTTCCTCTGGCAAAAGCGCTCTTAAGGCGCATGCTGAAAGCTCCGAAAGTGAGGGATGGTCTTCAATATGCAAGCGACTATGATGAGTTCATGCGAATGGTTGATGGGCCGACAAACCCGATAGGCCGCTGGTACGATGACGAACAGTTGATTGAACTGTTCGTCAGGTTTTCAATCCTGGGGATGTCGCGATCGTGCTTCCCAATAAGGTTTCTTCGCATTGGGCGTTTCAATGTAAGGCGTATTGTCCCAGAGTTCGTTCACAGGATTTTGCATCGGAGGGCAGGCATCGTGCGGAACGTGCAGCTGGCAAAAAGTTGATCTGGAATGAGAACTAAATGAATAAAAGGTGCCCCATGGTTAAGAGCGCGGCGTCAGTGATCCCTTTTGTCGCGACAGGATTGGCGTACTCGCCCCTGATTTTTGGGCGGTTTGCTTTTATGGACGATTTTTGGGCATTTCTGTCTGCAAAACAGCCTCTGCTCTCCAACTCTTCATACTTGGTCCAGGCCAAATACGGCGGTCGCTTGGTGGGCGCCTTTATCTCCTGGGTTACCTTCGTCCCCATCGATTCGCTAGCCACGTTGAGCCTCGCCCGATGTGCGACCATCCTGCTCCTGGGTTTCTGCGCCCTGGGGCTTTCTCAATTCATGGCTCGTTTGGGCATGGACAGATTGGAGGCGGCAATGTTGTCTGCGGCCGCATTCACGCTGCCGGCCTTCCATAGCAACGTGGCGGCATTCACTGAGCTCAACATCGTCTTGGGAGTGCTCACGGGTTTTTGGGCAGGGATGGTGGCGGTTCAACTTGCGGATGAAGCCGGGATAGGCTGGGGCAAGGCGCTCAGGAAGGGAACATGGGCGGTGCTCATTTTGTTCCTGGGCACTCAGTTCCACCCGCTCGGGGCCATGTTCTACTTCACCGTTTGGGGTGTATGGCTCATGGGTCGCGGTCCGCAGGCTTGCAGCCCCCTTTGGGGGAGAATCATGGCCTGCCTTGCTCTGCCTGTGGCGAGCATGCTCCTGTTTTATGTTGTCTACAAATCCAGCGCGACTGTTGATCCCAGCAGGGACGCCCACGTCAATCTTGCGGGAATTGTCGATTTCATTTGGCAGAAAGTGATTCCGCAAGCGTTCAGGTTCTGGGACAAACCCCTGCTCACAGGCTCTTCCTATTGGAGTTGGCGGCACGATTCAGGGGCGGTCGTGGCCATCCTGTCCGTGGCTGTGGTGCTTGGCGGCCTGGCGGTGTCCGCAGCTAGAAGTCTTTCTGCCCGAGGGGCTGCTGGGACCGTCCCCCCCCGCAGTCGCTTCGGGGGGGGGCTCCATGCACTGCTGCTGGTCCTACTGCTGCCGCTGACCTTGGCTCCAATACTTGTGGCGAAAAACCCGACCTTGAATTACCGGTATGCGGTCGGGATCATGCCCCTGGCCCTTTTCCTGTCATACTGGAGCCTGTTCCGCCTTGCCGGATGCGTTGGGTGTGATACGCGGCGATTTCGACTTGCGGTGAGCGGCATGCTGTTGGTGGTCGGCGTGGTAAGCGCACATGCCACAGTACGCAACGAGGTGGCCCTGCCGCTCTCTTCGGAGGTCGAGTACATCAAGGGAATTCTGGCCTCCAGTTTCAAACCGGCGCAGCAGCGCACGGCCCATTTTATCCTGGTGGACAGGCGTTTCCAAAAGCTCGAATTCCCGGGCCTGATGACCAGCTATGGTATCTTGGGCGGCGCCTGGCCTACCGGTATGCTCCAGTTGGCACTGCGCGAACTCATTCGGGAGGGGCGTGCGCCCGAGGGTGCAAAGGATTGGGATACCCCCGCGATCAACAATCGAGTCACCTACTGCGCCTCCAACGAGTTGAAGCGCGGAGCGGTGGTCGTTGATCAGAGGCGGACGCTCATGCTGGACATGACCCCTCTTGCCGGGCTTGTCTCGCCGTGGGTTCCCGCGCCCACGGGAACCGTTCACGAAATGGCCCTGGGCGATCCTGCCACGCTGACGCCCATGAGTGAATTCGGACCGAACCTGTGTGTGGGGGGGCAAGCCTTCAGTGGGGGGGATTACCCGGGCTTCCTTGCTGCCCAGGCATTTGACGGCGACATGGGGGAATCACGCTGGGGAGGCGCCCAGACGGGAAGGTCCATGAAGGGCCAGGCGTTCGTCGGATACGACTTCGGACAAAACAAGAGCCCGCATGTGCGACGTGTCGTGCTGCGCCAGGATGGGGCCATCAAGGGCGTCCGTGTCCAGTCCTCGGACAACGGAGAGGACTGGAGGGACGTGGCCCGATTGACCTTGTATCCCGACAAATCACCCCGCGCGTATGACCTTCCGACATCAGCCCCGGCGAGGTACTGGCGGCTGCTGGCCGATGACGATCTCATGCACGGGGCTGCGTGGACGCTTTATGAGGTCATGATGTTCGAACCGTATGGCGGGGGCTAACAGTGATGGGATGGCCCCACCCCTCCTAAAGGGGTACGCATCAAGGAGCGA
>NZ_JBZVFJ010000002.1:0-75242 GCF_058402725.1 Fundidesulfovibrio sp.
CCATGGCGGGGATCGACGCGAAGCTACTTGCGGGGTCTGGGGGGATCATCCCCCCAGCGGGTCCAGGGCAGAGCCCTGGCGGGTGCAGGGCAGCGCCCTGCCGGAGTCCGGGGCGGAGCCCCGGGGTGTGGTCGTCAGCCTGCCAGGGCCACCAGGTCGTAGGTTTTGGTGTCGTCCACGGTGGCGCGCACCATGGCCCCGGGTTTCACGCCGGGGCCGGAGACGTAGGTGACGCCGTCGACCTCCGGGGCCTGGAACCAGGCGCGTCCCACGTGCAGTCCGGGCCATTCGGGGTGCGGGGCGTCCACGAGCACGTCCAGTTCCCGCCCCTGGAATCCTTCCAGCCACTCCTCGGAGATTTCGGCCTGGGCGGCCATGACGGCCTCGCGCCGGGCCTGGCGGGTCTTCATGCCCACCTGTCGGGGCATTGTCGCGGCGGGTGTGCCCTCCTCGGCCTGGAAGGCGAACACGCCCAGGTGGGTGAAGCGCGTCTCGCGCACGAAGCGCAGGAGGTATTCGAAGTGGGTGCGCGTCTCGCCCGGGTAGCCCACGATGAGGCTCGTGCGGATGGCCGCCTCGGGGAAGCGGTCGCGCACGAGGTCCACCACGCGGCGCGGGTCCTTGGCGAAGGGCCGACCCATGGACTGGAGCACGTCCGGGTGGGCGTGCTGGAGCGGGATGTCGAAATAGGGGAGCAGCGGCGGCCCGGCGTCCTTGAGGAAATCCAGGAGCCCCGGCGTGAGCCCGGCCGGATAGAGGTAGAGCAGGCGCAGCCGGGCGAGGCCCTTGAGGGGCAGCAGGGTCTCCAGCAGTCCGCGCAGCCCGGGCTCGTAACCCAGGTCGCGCCCAAAGGCCGTGAGGTCCTGGGCCACGAGGATCAGCTCGCTGCGCCCCGAGTCCAGCAGGTCGCGGGCCTCGGCCTCCAGGTCCCGTACCGGGCGGCTTTTGAGCGGCCCCCGGATGGAGGGGATGGTGCAGAAGCGGCAGGCGTGGCGGCAGCCCTCGCTGATCTTGAGGTAGGCGTAGCTTGGGGGGCTGGTGAGCAGCCGCTTCGGCGCGGCGGCGGGGGCGCGGTCCAGGGCGTTGGCGACGCGCGAGGGCCAGTCGGGGATTTCGTGGGTGGAGAGCCAGAGGTCCACCTCGGGGAGCGAATCCCTGAGCTCCTGCCCGTAGCGGCTGACGAGGCACCCGGCGACGGCCAGCAGCGGCTTGGGGGCGAGCCCGCGCAGGGCCTGGGCCGCGTCGAGGATCTCGGCCACGGACTCCTCCACGGCGGGGCGGATGAAGCCGCAGGTGTTCACGAGCACGAGGCGGGCGTCCTCGGGGCGGTCCACGGGCCTGGCGGGTCCGGGCAGTCCGCCCAGGAGCAGCTCGGTGTCCGTGAGGTTCTTGGGACAGCCGAGGGAAATGGTGTGGACGGCAATGGGGTCTTTCATCGGGGCACCACCCTGAAGATGAGGGGCATGGTGGGGGCGAACCACAGCCTGGCGTCGCCGCGCACGGTGAAGCGCACGAGGGCCTCCTCGCCGGCGGTCTCGAAGGAGACCTGGGCCGGGAGGGCGTGGAGGTCCTTGTCGTTGTCCTGGGGCGTGCCGGGGAACTCGCCCAGGCGGCGCAGGGGCCGGCCCGGGTCTCCGGCGTCCACCTCCAGGAGGTTCTTCGGGCCGAAGGAGGCCACCTTGGGGTGGAAGCCCACATGCACCACGGCGGGTCCGGACGGCTTGCGCAGGGAGAAAGTCACGTAGCCGGACGGGGCGTTTTCGTTCTTGGTCATGGAGAAGAAGCCGCCGAAGCTCTGGGTCACGTCGAGGCCGTCGATGGAGGCCACCTGGAGCGTGAGGCCCTCGGCGGACACGGGCTGGTCGGTGGGCACGGGGTACTCCACCACGGCCCCGGGCAGGGGGCGATAGACCGCGTAGAGCGGGTCGGGAGCGCTTTCGAGCGCGTAGTGGAGGTTGATGACGCTGTGCACCTGCTCGTCGCGGAAGGTGTCGCCCAGAATGACGGCCCCGAAGCGACGCCCGGCGATGTCGCGGTGCAGGGGGGAGCCCGCGAAGCGCCAGTAGCCCACGCGCTCGAAGAACTGTGTCTCGATGGCGTCGAAGGCGACGAGCTTCGGGGTGAACTCCCGGGGGAGCAGCAGGGGCGCGGCCTCGGCGTTGATGAGCACCGGGGGGCCGTCTGGCCGGGCGATCTCCCGGGCCAGGGCCGAGAGGTCCGGCCGGGGGGGCGTGGCGCGCGCGGCCGGGGCGTCGAAGCCCCGGGAGGCGGGCAGGCAGAGCGCCGCCAGCAGTGCGGCCGCCGCGCCCCGGGCCAGCCCCTCGCGGCCGATCGCGGCGGCGGCCACGCCCAGGCGCAGGAAGAGCAGCGGCAGGAAGCCCCAGAAGTAGTTGTCGGCAGCGCCCCAGGTCATCATCAGGCGCACGATGAAGGGGATCTGCACCAGGAGCAGCCAGTCGAGAACGTGGAAGCGCCGCCGGGCCAGGCCCGCGAGCAGGCAGGCGGCCCAGGCGGCCAGGGGCGCGGCGTGGTTGCTCCCGAACTGGATCAGGCGCGGCACGGCGCTCTCCCAGTTGGTGATGCCCGCGTCGGCCGCAAGGCTGGCGGGATACCTGAGCGTGTGGATCAGGAAGGCCCCGCCGGTTTCCCACTGCATGGCCAGGGCCGCCACGCCCAGGAGTGCCCCCGAGGCGCAGGCCGTGAAGAGGCAGCGCCGCCAGAGGGAGCGGTCCCAGACGCAGAGCGTGACCAGGGCCAGGAACACGGGCAGGGTCTGCTGTTTGGTGAGCATGGCCGCGCCCAGGAGCAGCGCGGCGGCCCAGGGCCTGTCCCCCGCGTCGCGGGCGGTGAAGCGCATGGCCCCGAAGTACGCCAGCATCCAGGCCAGCCAGTCCGGCCGGAGGATCACCCCGGCCAGGGTCATCTGGGCCGAGGCGAAGGCCAGCGCGGCGAAGGCCAGGGGCACGGCCCAGGCCCCCGTCTCGCGCCGCCCCCAGAGCGCGACGGCGGCGAAGGTCCCGGCGTAGGGCAGCGCCGTGAGGAGCATGCCCGAGAGGACGGGATCGCCCAGCAGGCGCGTGAGCCCGGCCCCCAGGACGAAAAAGATCGGCGTGTAGAGCGTGGTGAGGAAGGGATACGTCCCCGGCAACGGATAGATGGACTGGCCGTGGGCCGCCAGCCAGATCTTGAGCACTTCGCGCCCGCTGATGAGGGGCGAGACCACCCAGGTCCAGGGCGTCCAGGCGAAATCCAGGGAGAGGTTCCACAGGGCGGCCAGGAGGGCGACGCTCAGGCCCCCGATGGCGGCGGCGCGCGTGAAGGCGCGAAGCCCGGCCAGGGGAGCGCGCGCCAGGGCGATCCAGGCCAGGGCCAGGGCGGCCAGGGGCCAGCCCAGCCAGGGCATGCCCGGGAGCGCGCCCGGCCAGGACAGGGCCAGGAGCGCGCCGACGGCGAGCCCGGCGGAGGTGTCCAAGGGGAGCGTACGCGCGCCGCGCGCGGGCCCGGCGTTGGCGGATGCTGGCATGCGGCTGGGGTAAACGCTTTCGGGCGCGTTGGCAATCGAAGGAGCGCCTGGCGGAGGGCCGCCCGCCCGTGCGCCGTGCCGGAATCGAGGCCCCCCCCGACGAACATTCGGCAGGGAACCCCTCCCCGCCCTGACGAAGCGCCTCTCCGGATTGTCCGGCCCGGGCGTCGCGGGCAGGCCCCGCGCGCCGTGTGTCCGGCGCGCGGGGCCTTGCGGCTTTCCCGGGTTCGCGGCGGCTACTGGGGAGCGCGGCCGAGGTAGTCGGAGATCATGGCGTCGTAGGCGGAGGTGCGGCGGAAAGTGTCCACGGCCAGGTCGCGGCGCAGTGCCAGGGGTGCGTGGAGCGTGCCGTTTGCGGCGTTGGCCGTCAGTTCGGAGGTGACGCGCGCGTAGTGATCGGCCGAGGGCACCACCAGGATGGAGTGCAGGTTTTTGGCGGAGGCGCGCAGCATGGTGGGGCCGCCGATGTCGATCTGTTCCACGGCCTGCTTGAGGTTGGCCCCGGAGGCTGCGGCCTTGGCGAAGTCGTAGAGGTTGACGCAGATGAGGTCGAAGGGCTGGAGCTTGAAGGCTTCGAGGGTCTTCAGGTGCTCGGGGTCGTCCTTGTCGGCCAGGATGCCCGCGTGGATGTGGGGGTGCAGGGTTTTGACGCGTCCGCCGAGCATCTCGGGGAAGCCGGTGACGGAATCCACGGCGGTGACGGGCAGGCCCGCGTCGGCCATGGCCTTTTTGGTGCCGCCGGTGGAGACGAGCTCCACGCCGTGCTGGTGGAGGAAGGCCGCGAATTCGGCCAGGCCGGACTTGTCGGTGACGGAAAGGATGGCCCTGCGGATGGGCAAGAGTTCCATGGCTGCCTCGCTTTTTGGCTTGGCAGTGCCAAAAGACCCGGCGCTTGGCAACCTCTCTTCTTGCTCCGCCCCCCGTTCGAGGAGTTGATTCCCGGTCCGGCCGCCGGGAGCGGACCGGACCGGGAACCAATGGGGGAGGGGAGATTCGGTCGGAAAAGTTTCGGGCCTAGGCGGCCTGGGCCTCCAGGTGTTCCTTGAGCTCGACGGCGCGCGCGTAGGAGGGCTCCTGCTGGAGGATGCGCTCCAGGTGCTCCCGGGCCTCTTCGGGGCGTCCGGCGGTGATGAGGCAGCCGGCCAGGGAGTAGCGGATGTCGTGCTTCAGGGGGTCCACGGCCAGGCAGTCCTCGAGATGGGGCACCACCTCGTCCACTCGGTCCATGGCGTGGCCCAGGCGGATGAGGCTGTAGAGGGCCACCATGTTCTCGGGGTTGTGGTCCAGGGCCTGGGCGAAGTGGCCGAAGGCGGCCTCGTGCTCGCCGCGCTCCATTTCGATGAGCGCCATGCCCGAGAGGGACTTGTCGCTGGCCTCCACGTTGGCTGCCTTGCGGTAGAAGCCGAAGGCCGCGTCAAGATCGCCGCGGTGCACGGCGATGGTGGCCAGCCCCATGTAGGGGTCTGGGTGGATGCCGTTGGAGTTCATGGCCTTGCGGTAGTATTCCTCCGCCTTGTCCAGGTCGCCCATGAACAGGTAGCACTCGCCCAGTTCCTTGTTGATTTCATAATCCAGATGACCGCTCATGACGTTCCCCTCCAGTGGGCGGGCGCGTGCGCTGTCTCCCCCGGCATCGCGCCCATGGTTCGCTTTCGCGTCGGGAAGACCCTCCTGGCTTCCCGTCTCCCCTATCCGACGGCCCTGCCCTGCAAATCGTCCCTCCCGGGGACGGGCAAGCCCGCGGATTCCTCCAAGCAAGTGCCGTGCCAACCTCCGAATCAGGCAATTTCCGCCGTGTGCGAGGCCTGCCTTCGGGAAGGGAGCAGACGGCGTGCCACCCCAGGCCCGGCAAAAAAAGAGACAGCGATTCCAGGATGATGATGTTTTGGAACGGGAGTTGCTAATCCATGGCGGGAGGCGGCCAGGCCCCCCTCCGGGCAACCGGGCAAAAACGGCCGCCCCGCAAGGAGATACGCCATGCCGGACATCTACGGAACCAACACCGACCTGATCGCCAAGGTGCTGGACCTGCGCATCGAGCGTCAAAACCTCGTCATGTCCAACCTGGCCAACATGAACATCCCGGGCTACAAGGCCCGCTCCATCGACTTCGAGGGCGCGCTCCAGGACGCCGTGGGCACCCAGGAGATGAAGACCGCCGTCACCCGCACCAACGCCTCCCACGTGCCTGGCCCCTACAACGTGAACGGCTACCAGGCCGACGTGGTGAAGGAGTTCAAGCCCCGCACCATCTACGGGTCCGACTCCGTGGACCTGGACAAGGAAATGTCGGCCATGGCCAAGAACTCGCTCATGTACAACTCGCTGACCACCGTGATGCAGAAAGGCTTCGAAGGCATCCAGAAGGTCATCATGGACGGAGGCAAGTAACATGGACTTCATGACAGCCCTCGACATCGGCTCTTCGGCCCTCACGGCCCAGCGCACCTACATGAACGTCATTTCCATGAACCTGGCCAACGCCAAGACCACGCGCACCATGGACGGCCAGGGGCCTTACCAGCGCAAGTCCGTGGCCTTGCAGTCCACCCAGGCCACGCCCTTCGGCAAGGCCATGAACGCCGCGCTCACCCAGGAGCTGCAGGGCGTGCGCGTCACGGGCATCGTGGCCGACCAGCGCCCGCCCAAGCAGGTCTACGAGCCCGGGCACCCCGACGCCGACCAGAACGGCTACGTGCAGTATCCCGACATCAACGTGGTGGAGGAGATGGCCAACATGATCCAGGCCACCCGCGGCTACGAAGCCAACACCACCAGCGTGAACACCATCAAGGCCATGTACAACAAGGCCCTGGAAATCGGACGCTAGGAGGTTCGCCATGGCCATCAGCCCCATCGCCCTCAACGCCTACCGCTCCGCCATGGGCCAGACCCAGGGCGGCATGTCCATCCAGAAGCAGGTGGAGGGCGCCGTCGGTTCCGGCGCGCCCCAGACCGGCTTCGTGGACACCCTCAAGAACTCCGTGGCCGAAGTGAACGCCGAACAGCTCAAGAAGGACCGCATGGTGGCCTCCTTCGCCACCGGCGAGAACCAGAACGTCCACGAGCTGATGATCCAGCTCCAGAAGGCCGGAGTGGCCATGTCCATGACCAGCGCCGTGCGCGGCAAGGTCCTCGACATGTACCGCGAACTGGTCAAGATGCCCTTCTAGCCTCCAGGAAGAATAGGAGTCCGCCATGTCCACCGTGATCAAGTCCCTCTGGGATCAGGCCACCCGTTTCTGGTCCGCCCGCACCATGGCCCAGCGCGTCCTCTTCGCGGGCGTGGCCGTCTCGGTGGTGGCCGCCTTCGCCCTGATGATCTTCTGGTTCAACCAGCCCGACTACAAGGTGCTCTTCTCCAAGCTCGGCCAGGACGACGCCAACCGCGTGGTGGAGACCCTGAAGGCCAACAAGATCCCCTTCCGCCTGGAAGACGCCGGCCAGACCGTGCTCGTGCCCGTGGACCAGGTGAGCGAGACGAGGCTGCGCATCGCGGGCGAAGGCAAGCTGCGCGGCGCGGGCCTCGGCTACGAGATCTTCGACGAAACCAAGGTGGGCCAGACCGACTTCGTGCAGCGCATCAACTACCAGCGCGCCCTGCAGGGCGAGCTTTCGCGCACCATCTCGGAGTTCCCGCAGATCGAGAAGGCCCGCGTGCACCTGGTGCTGCCCCAGAAGAGCCTCTTCATCGAGGAGCAGCGCAAGCCCAGCGCCTCGGTGGTGCTCACCCTCAAGAACGGCGCCAAGCTCGAGCCCAAGCAGGTGCAGGGCATCGTCAATTTCGTGGCCATGAGCGTCGAAGGCCTGGAGCCCAGCCGCGTGACCATCACCGACACCTCGGGCAAGATCGTCTACCAGGCCAAGGACGACCAGAGCATCGACGGCCTTACCAGCTCCCAGTTCGACTTCCGCAACAGCTACCAGCTCAACATGGAGCGGCGCATCGAGGAACTGCTCACCCCCATCGTGGGCGGCGGCAAGTCCATCGCCAAGGTGAGCGCCTCCCTGGACTTCGCCCAGCGCGAGATCAAGCGCCAGAGCTTCGACCCCAACCGCACCGTGGTGCGCTCCGAGACCCGCGAGGAATCCTCCACCAACCAGAAGGCCAACGTGGACGGCTCCGTGCCCGAGACCAACTTCCGGGGCGACGGCTTCACCGGCACCCAGAACAAGGTGGACCAGGCCAGCGAGAAGCGCGTCACCAACTACGAGATCGATTCCGAGACCCAGTTCGTGAAACCCGCCACCGGGGAGTTGCAGCGTTTGAGCGTGGCGGTTATCGTGGACTACATTCAGGACCCGAACAGCAAGGAGCCCAAGTTCATCCCCAGGCCCGCCGAGGAGCTGGAGCGCATCAAGCAGGCCGTCTCCAGCGCCGTGGGCCTGGACGCCAAGCGCGGCGACACCATCGAGGTGTCCTGCATGTCCTTCGGCGAGCGCGAGCTCCTCGGCGAGCCCAGCCTCACCCAGAACATGCTGGAATACGCCCAGCGCCTGGGCAAGCCCTTCCTGAACGGTCTGCTGGTGTTCCTCTTCCTGCTCCTGGTGGTGCGCCCGGTGGTGATGGCCCTCATCCGCCCCAAGGTCACCCGCGAGGAGATCGAGCAGATGAGCCGCCTGCCCGAGGCCGAACGGCGCATCGCCCTGGCGGAGGCCGAAGAGGAAGAGACCGAACTGGTGGAAATCTCCAAGCGGCTGGAAAACGCCAAGGTGCTGGCGCAGCAGCTCTTCGAAACCAACACCGACCAGGCCATCCAGATCCTGCGCGGATGGCTCAAGCAGCAGGAGGCCGCGTAAGTCATGGCCCTTTCCGGACCGCACAAGACCGCCGTGCTCTGCCTTGCGCTCGGCGACAAATTCTGCTCCGAGGTGTTCAAGCGCATGGACCGGGGTGAGATCGCACGCATCTCCAAGGCCATGCTCGAGATCGACACCGTGGAGAAGGAAGGCGTCGAAGAGGTGCTCAAGGAGTTCAACGAGGCCATGCAGTTCGGACAGGAAGTGCTGGTGGGCGGAACCGACGCCGTGAAGCGCATGCTCTCCAAGGCGCTCGATTCCGACACGGCCAAGTACATCATGGATTCGCTGGAGCTCAACACGGGGCCGACCCCCTTCCAGGAGCTGGAGAACGTCTCCCCGCGCATCCTGGCCCAGATCCTGCGCAACGAACACCCGCAGACCCTGGCCCTCATCCTGGGCCACCTGCACCCGGACCAGGCCGCCGAGCTGCTCCAGAACCTGCCCTCCGGCGTGCGCGCCGAGGTGCTCATGCGCCTGGCCCGCCTGGAGGCCGTGGCGGAGGAGATGCTCCTGGAAGTGGACAAGGTGCTCCAGAACCAGCTCATCGCCATGGGCGGCAAGGAAGGCAAGAAGGTGGGCGGCATCACCAGCGTGGCCGAAATCCTCAACGCCGTGGACCGCGCCACCGAGGAAGAGGTGCTCTCCGAGATCGAGGAAGAGTCCGCCCAGATGGCCGAAGACATCCGCAACCTCATGTTCGTCTTCGAGGACATCAAGGCCCTGGACGACCGCTCCATCCGCGAACTGCTCAAGGAGGTCTCCAACGAGGAGCTCACCCAGGCCCTCAAGGGCGCTTCCGACGACCTCAAGGAGAAGTTCTTCAAGAACCTCTCCGAGCGCGCCGCCACCATGATCCGCGAAGACCTGGAGATCATGGGCCCCGTGCGCCTGGCCGACGTGGAAGGCGCCCAGCAGAACGTGGTGAAGACCGTGAGGCGTCTGGAGGCCGAGGGCAAAATCGCCATCGGCAGGGGCGGCGGCGATGTCTTCATCTAGCGAGGCCCAGGGAGGCTTCCTGCCCGGCAACGCCCGGGTGGTCATGGGCACGGGGGCCAACGGCCCCGCCGAGATGACCGTGCACGAGATCGAGGGCACCAAGACCAACGTCCTCGACGAGAACACCGAGCTGGCCTTCTGGACCCGCGTGCGCGCCAAGGCCCAGGCCAAGGCCAAGGATATCATCGGCCAGGCCATGGTCGAGGCCGAGGAAATGCGCGAGCAGGCCCGCCAGGAGGGCTTCCGGCAGGGGCTCTCCGACTCCCGGGCCGCCTGCTCCAGCCAGATGGACCAGCTGGGCCAGGCTCTCTCGGGGCTGCTCCAGGGGCTGGAGGCCGACCGCGTCAACCTCTGGGCCAGGCACCGTCAGGAATTCGCCGCCCTGTTGCGCCTGGCCGTGCGCAAAACCCTCCACGTGGAAATCTCCCAGCGCCGCCAGGAGGTGCTGGAGGCCCTGCTCCACCAGGCCGTGGACCTCCTGGACACCCGCCAGGGCTTCACCGTGATGGTCCACCCCGGCGACGAGGAAGCCGCAGCGGCGCTGCTCAAGGCCGCGCGCGAAGCCAACCACGCCCTGGGGCCCTGGCGCGTGAAGGCCGACCCCTCCCTGGAGGCGGGCGGCGTGCGCCTGGAGTCCCACGCGGGCATGGTGGACAACACCGTGGACAGCCGCTTCGAACAGATCGCCGAACTCCTGGATCGCGTGGAATTCACCGACGGCGAGGGAGCGCCCTGAGCGTGGAAGCCCCGGCCTGCATCTCCTTCCTCGATGGCTTCGACCCCGTGCGCACCTACGGCAAGGTGAGCAAGGTGGTGGGGCTCATCGCCGAGGGCAAGGGCATCAAGGCCCCCCTGGGCGCGGTGTGCCGCCTCATGAGCGGAGAGCCCGGGGACAAGGGCGTGCCCGCCGAGGTGGTGGGCTTCCGCGACGACGCCTGCCTGCTCATGCCCTACGGCGAACTGCGCGGCATCAGCCAGGGCTGCCTGATCCAGAACACGGCCACCCCGCCGCTGATCCCCGTGGGACGCCGCTTCCTGGGCCGGGCCATCGACGCCTTCGGCATCCCCATCGACGAGAAAGGCCCCATCGACCCGCGCCGCTACTACCCCCTGCACGCCGACCCGCCCTCCCCGCTCTCGCGCCCGCGCATCAGCGAGCCCCTGGACGTGGGCGTGCGCGCCATCAACGGCCTGCTCACCCTGGGAAAAGGCCAGCGCGTGGGCATCATGGCGGGCTCGGGCGTGGGCAAGTCCACGCTCATGGGCATGATCGCGCGCAACACCAAGGCCGACGTGAACGTCATCGGGCTCATCGGCGAGCGCGGCCGCGAGGTGCTGGAATTCATCGAGAAGGACCTGGGGCCGGAGGGCCTGGCGCGCAGCGTCCTGGTGGTCGCCACCTCGGACCAGAGCCCCCTGGTGCGCATGCGCGCGGCCTACGCGGCCACGTCCATGGCCGAATTCTTCCGCGACCAGGGCGCGGACGTGATCCTCATGATGGACTCGGTGACGCGCTTCGCCATGGCCGGGCGAGAAGTAGGCCTGGCCGCCGGGGAGCCGCCCACCACCCGGGGCTACACCCCGTCGGTCTTCGCGCACCTGCCCAAGCTCCTGGAGCGCGCGGGGCGCAGCGCCTCGGGCTCCATCACGGGCATCTACACCGTGCTCGTGGACGGCGACGACTTCAACGAGCCCATCGCGGACTCCACCCGCTCCATCCTGGACGGGCACATGGTGCTCACCCGCGAACTGGCCGACCAGGGGCACTTTCCGGCCATCGACGTGCTCAAAAGCATCAGCCGCCTGCGCTCCGACGTGACCCCCAAGGCGGCCCTGGACGCGGGCCGGGCCATGATCCGCATGCTGGCCACCTACCGGCGCGTGGAGGACATGGTGAACATCGGGGCCTACCAGGCCGGGGCCAACCCGGAGATCGACCAGGCCCTGCGCATGATCGGCCCCATCCGCGACTACCTCCAGCAGCAGGTTTCCGAAGCCGAAACCCTGGAAGGCAGCTTCGCCCGTCTCCAGGCCCTGGTGGCCGGGGCGTGACAGGATCCACGCCCCTCCATTGACCCCATCCCCATCGGCCTGCCTCTCTGCAGTCCCTGTCTCTTGCCCAGTCCGGCCTCCGAACCCTTTGATCGACTCGCGCGCCTTGCTTTGCGCCGTCACCTAAGGCATGCTTGGATTAATGGCCCAGCAGCTTGTTGAACAATCCTCGCTGGCTGCGTTGCAGGGCAAAAGCCAAACCCTCACGGATGAGAAATTCGCTTCGGGCTTGGTTTTTTCCTGCGCCTTGCCAACGAGTTTTTTGAACAGGCTGCAAGAATCGACTTTGTCAACGGGCTGCTAGGGGCTGGGTAGCGATCCCGAATGCTGATGATCGCCACCGCAGACGCTGAATGCGACCTTGTCGGGATGATGCAATCGCCAACGAGATGTTTCCAGGAGTGCACGAGTTGGAAGTCTTCACTACCGGAAGAAACAGCCGTCCCAGCAGAGAAGCAGCCGTAACCATTGTCTCCGCCAACTACCTGAGCCACGCTGCGACCCTGTGCCGATCGTTCAAACGGTTCCATCAGGAAACGGATTTCGTCATCATCCTCGTTGACGATGTGCCCGATGACGTCATCGAACTGTTCGCGTGCGACGCGCTGCTGATTAAAATCGCGCAGATCTCCATCCCTGACTTCTCACGGATGATCTACCGGTACTCCATCATCGAGCTCAACACCGCAGTCAAACCTTTCGTACTGAGCAGACTATTCGAGTGGATGCAGTACGAAAAGATCATCTATCTTGACCCTGACATCGAAGTATTCAGCCCCCTGGAGTTGGCCTACTCGGCGCTCGACGCGCACTCCATAGCACTCACTCCCCACATTACGCGCCCCTATTCAGACTACAACGCGCCCAGCGACAGGTCCATATTGCTCAGCGGCGTCTACAACCTCGGATTCCTGGGGATCAACAACAGCATCTCGGCCCACAAACTTCTGGAATGGTGGAAGGAAAAGCTCTTCACGGACTGTGTCGTCGACACATCCAACGGCATCTTCGTCGACCAGCGATGGTTCGACCTCGCCCCCTGCTTCTGCCCGGACCATGCGATCATCTTCGATCCGGGGTACAACGCGGCATACTGGAACCTTCACGAACGCAGGATTTCCCAGAGAGATGGCACGTGGTACGTTGGAAACACTCCCTTGGTGTTTTATCATTACTCCGGCTTTTCCCCTCATGTTCCATGGGAGGTGTCCAAGCATCAGAACAGGTTCAGCATGGAGGACCTGCCGGAGATCGAAATCCTTTCCCGGTCCTACATGGAACAGCTGATCGGCAACGGGTTCAGATTCTCCAGCAGCATCCCGTATGCTTTTGAAATGCTTCCCAACGGGACGCGACTCCCCATGCGCGTAGTGCGCGACGTCATGCAATGGGCCTCGCGCAACAGGATCGACACGCCGGACCCGCTCCGCGAGCCCGACCGGTTTTGCGGGTTCCTGATGTCGCGAGGCCTCGTCCCCGACAATCCGGACGCTATCCTGCTCTACCACTTCCTCCTGCTGGGCCGCAGGGATCTGGCGGCGACATTCCCGGGCGCGCTCACCGACAGCAACGATCCGGCCTTCCGTCAATGGTTGAAAAGTGACTGCGCCGAGAAGGAACAGCTTACGGACATTGCCGAGTTTGAACGGGATGACTCCATACGGGACTACATCAGGGATGCCTTCGATCGTCTTCGCGATGCCCAGCGCACCGATGTGTTCCGACACTTCGCGAGTTTTTGGACCGACGAGCGTGTCTTCGACGACTTTGCCGAATGGTTTTCCACCTATGGTTCAACGGAAATGAATTTCACCGTGGAACACTCGGAGCGCCTCAAGAGTGCGTATCGAAACATCACCAAGATCCTGAACATCTACATTTCAAACAGTGAAGTCCAGACAACGCATCCGGACATCACCTTGCCCGACGGGCAGGCCCTCTTCATTCGCTGGCTAGGGCTCAACAGCCACCGCCTGCACCTGACCCAGGAAGACATCAGCCTGTTCAACGAATACCTCGGCGACAACACCACGCTCGTACGACGGATCATGTTCCTGTACAATCATACAGGCTTCGCATCGGGAAAACTGACGCAGCCGAGCGTTTACGACGTGCGCAGAAGGTGCAGGGATTTACATCTCGAAAAGCACACACATGAACTCAGCGCGTGGCTTATGCGCGACGAACGCATCGAGCCCATCGACCATTACGCCGCCTTCTTCAAGAAGGACATTGACAGTCTCGATGACCCCAGGGCTTGTTACGTTCCGGACATGTCGCCGGAGCGCAACAACGCCTTCTGGCGTTCCTGCCGTGACGCGGCACGACCAGCCGACGGGATCATCAAGGTCAATTTCGCTGGCTACCTCAACGCTCCGACCGGAATGGGCGAATGTTCCCGAAGCATCGCGCGGGCGCTGGGCCAACCGCACATCCGCCTGCGGGAATTGACGCTCCCAAGCCACCACACGCTGCCCGCGCCCCCTCCCGCGCATCCGTTCCTCTACGGATGGCCGCAAGGCTACGCCGACATATCACTTACCGTGGCCAATGCCGACGCATGCCCTTCAGTCGCCAGGTTCCTGCCCGAAGTCTATCGGGCCAGACGCAACATCGGATACTGGATGTGGGAGTCCGCCGCGCTCCCGCGTCGCATGGCGAAAGAGCATGCCGCGTACGACGAGATCTGGACGGCAAGCTCCTACTCGGCGAGAGCAATCGCGGACTCCACGGGGAAAGCAACCGGGGTCGTGCCTATTTCGCTCAACTTCGAGGAGATCGCCCGTGCCCGGGCGGACCGTTCACGCTTCGGGTTGCCGGAACACTCCACACTGTTTGGGTTCATGTTCGACCCGAACAGCGTGCTGGAGCGCAAGAATATCCGCGCCGTGATTCGAGCCTTTCGCTCCAGTTTCCGCCCTGACGACAACTGCCATCTCGTCCTCAAGGTGAACGGAACGGCTCGCGGCAATTACGAATACGAATCGTTGCGCGCCATGGCCGACGATCGCGTCCTCTTCACGGAATGCGTTCTCAGCCGCGAACACACTTTCGACTTTCTCAAGAGCCTCGACGTGTATGTCTCGCTCCATCGCTCTGAAGGTTTCGGCTTGACGTGCGCGGAGGCCATGGCTCTCGGACTGCCCGTCATTGCGACGGGATACTCGGGCAACCTCGACTTCATGGACTCGACCAACAGCATCCTGGTCCCCGTGAACATCATCGAGACGGATAGAGCCTACGGCCCCTATCCCGCAGGCACGGTATGGGGAGACCCTGACGCCACATCCGCCGGCATGGCCATGCGGGCTCTGCTCGCTCCAGACAAGCGCAGGGTTCTTGGCGCAATCGCCCGCCAATCGATCGCCCAAACCCTCAGCCCCGACAGGATTGCGGACATCTTGCGCTCCAGGCTTGCGCCGCACGTTGCGAACAACTGGCCGGCAAAACCTTGACCACACGCATTGCCGGAGCCCACGTCACGCCCCGCACAGCCAACATCGATGACGCCGCCTGAGCGGATTACCTTCGCGTCAACGCACTATGAGGGAACGTCCCATGGCACCTTCACATAATCCTCCCTTCAAAATCGAACTTAACAAAGACTGTGAAAGCCTTTTCACCAAGCTTCATCTTTGCATCGTGGACAAGGATGTCCACGCCAACTATCTATCCTCCCTGCCCATCCAGGGTGTCGTCGCCCCGAAATCCGGCTTTCCCGTCCGGGTTTTCGTCACCTGCCAGGGGATCCCGGTCGGCACCAAGCGATTCACGGACCACAGACCCGACATCCTTGCGAAATTCGAGTTGGAGCATGTCAGCTACAATCCCTTTTTTCACATCAGGATCAACACGCTCCCGCTTCCCCGGTCGTTCCGGATAGATCTCTGGGTCGACATCATGACCGACGGCGAGGTTCAGCGGATACGGCTGTGCAGCATCTGCGGCACACTGAACAACATCGAGCCGATGACCATCAGGAGCCGCCACTCGCCCATCCTGGTCTCAGGGATCGGCCGCAGCGGCACCAGCCTCCTGATGTCCATCTTTGATGCGCACCGCTCCATCCTGGTGCCGGGCAAATTCCCCTTTGAATACCGGCAGGCGACCTATCTGTGGCATGCGCTCAAGGTCATCACCAGCCCGGCCAACCACAGCGACTCTATGCACCCAGACGGCTTTGATTCCGACCGTACGCAGAGCATCGGCTACAATCCGTATGTCGACAGAGCGTACGACAAAGCTTACAATATGCACTTCGTTCCCACATGGCAGGACGAATGCTTTCCCATCGAACTCATCAACTTTACCAAGAACGCTGTCGACCAGTTCATCGATGCCGCTTCGCAAGACAAGGTCAAGCCATTTCAAAAAATGTTTGCCGAGAAAACAAACTTTTCTTCAATCAACAACCTCGTTCTCAATATCTACGAAGATGCACGACAGATCATTCTCATCAGGGACGTGCGGGACAGTTTCGTATCGGCACGATCGTTCAACAAGAAACGGTGCACGTCTTCTTTTGGATTCAACGGCAAATCAGACATTGACGTTCTTGCAAGCAGAGTTCATGCAGTCAACATGATGATGGAAGCCAAGAATAATCAATCGCCGAACATCGTACTCGTTCGCTACGAAGATTTGGTGAACGACTTGCATGGCACCCTGAACAAACTTTATGCCCACCTCAGCATAGAGTACGGCGACAGCGACCACCAAGCCACGCTTCAATACCTCGCATCCAACACGGAAACATTCTCGAACCACAAGACATCAAAAGACACCCATAGTTCAGTCGGGCGATGGCGAAAAGACATGACCGATGAGGAGATAGCGTTCAGCAACGAACACTTCAACCAATTCCTGGAAGCCTTCGGCTACCCGCTGCGTTGAATCAATCGGCCTGAACCTCCCCCTACACCACCTGCGCGCGCCTTCCCGTCGGCTTCGACCTGATCGGGGCAGCCTGCCATCTCCCCGTCATGACGCGCAAGCTTCGTTCGCCGGACGCCGGAGCCGTCACTCGCGTCAAAGCCCCGTCCCGCGCTCCCGCAGGACATCGGTGGGGTGCAGCGTGTAGCGTGTGCAGGCCAGAGCCCTGGCCGCCGGAGGCCTCATCGACGACTATCACCGTCACCCGGGCGCTACCGCCGCGAAAAGCGAAGGCCCCCGTCCGGCGATGCCGGGCGGGGGCCTTTTGATCCTTCAGGCAACGGTCCGGCCGGCTAGCCGATCACCACGTTCACCAGCTTGCCGGGCACGTAGATCACCTTGCGCACGGTCTTGCCCGCGATGTGGCGGGCCACGTTCTCCTCGGCCAGGGCGGCCTGTTTCACGGCCTCCTCGGCGGCGTCGGCGGCCACTTCGATCTTGCCGCGCAGCTTGCCCAGCACCTGCACCACCACGGTGACGGTGTCGGTGGCCAGGGCGGCGGGGTCGTGAGCTGGCCAGGGCTGGTCGGCCAGGAGGGTCTTGTGGCCGATCATCTCCCAGAGCTCCTCGCACACGTGCGGGGCCATGGGCGAGAGGGCGGCCAGCAGGGTGTTCACGGCCGAGGAGACGGGGCGCGGGTCTTCGGCGCGCAGGGCCTCCACGTTGGCGAAGAGGAAGTTGACCAGCTCCATGATGGCCGCGATGGCGGTGTTGAACTGGAACTGGCCCTCGATGTCCTTGGCCACCTTGGCCACGGTGGCGTGCTCGCGGCGGCGCAGCTCCTTGGCCAGGGGCGAGAGGGCCTCGGGGTCCTGGGCCAGGCAGGGGCCGGTGGGCTTCACGATACCGGCCAGCTCCTCGGTGACCAGGCGCCAGAGCCTGGAGAGGAAGCGGGCAGCGCCCTCGATGCCCGAATCGGACCATTCCAGGTCCTTCTCCGGGGGGGCGGCGAAGAGCATGAACACGCGCACGGTGTCCGCGCCGTAGCGGGCCACCATCTCGTCGGGGTCCACCACGTTGCCCTTGGACTTGCTCATCTTGGCCCCGTCCTTGATGACCATGCCCTGGGTGAGCAGGTTGGCGAAGGGCTCCGCGTGGCTGACGTAGCCCAGGTCGCGCAGGGCTTTGACGAAGAAGCGCGAGTAGAGCAGGTGCAGGATGGCGTGCTCGATGCCGCCCACGTACTGGTCCACGGGGGACCAGTAGCGCACGGCTTCGGGGTCGAAGGGCGCGGTGTCGTCCTTGGGCGAGCAGTAGCGCAGGAAGTACCAGCTGGATTCGAAGAAGGTGTCCAGGGTGTCGGTTTCGCGCCGCGCGGGGCCGCCGCAGGCGGGACAGACGGCGTTCACGAATTCGGGGCAGTCGGGCAGGGGGGAGCGGCCGTCGTCGCGCACCTGGATGTCCAGGGGCAGGCGCACGGGCAGGTCGGACTCCTTGACCGGGACCACGCCGCACTTCTCGCAGTAAACCATGGGGATGGGCGCGCCCCAGTAGCGCTGGCGCGAGACGTTCCAGTCCCGCAGGCGGTAGTTGACCGCGCGCGTTCCCTTGCCGGAGGCTTCCAGCCAGTCCGCGATGGCGATCTTGGCGTCGCCCGAGTCCTTCCCGGTGAAGTCTCCGGAGTCGCGCAGCAGGCCCGGCTCGGTGTAGGCCGCCGTGAGGGCGTCCGCGTCCAGGGTCTCTCCCCTGGGCTCGATGACCACCTTAAGGGGCAGGCCGTACTTCTGGGCGAACTCGAAGTCGCGCTGGTCGTGGGCGGGCACGGCCATGACCGCGCCGGTGCCGTAGCCCATGAGCACGAAGTTGGCCAGGTAGATGGGCATTTTCAGACCCGTCACGGGGTTGACGCAGTAGCTGCCCGTGAACACGCCCTCTTTTTCGAGGTCGTCGGCCTGGCGCTTGATGCGGTCCATGTTGCGGATCTTCTCGATGAAGGCGCGGGCTTCGTCCTCCTGGGGCTTGCCCTGGATGAGGCGTTCGGCCAGGGGGTGCTCGGCGGCCAGGGACATGAAGGTCGCGCCCCAGAGGGTGTCCTGGCGGGTGGTGAAGACGCGCACCGCGCCCTCGCCCTCTTCCAGGGGAAAGTCGATCTCGCAGCCCACGGACTTGCCGATCCAGTTGCGCTGCATGGTGAGCACGCGCTCGGGCCAGCCGCCCGAGAGGGTCTCCAGGTCGGCCAGCAGCTCGTCGGCGTAGGCGGTGATGCGCAGAAACCACTGTTCGAGGTCTTTCTGTTCCACCTCGGAGTCGCAGCGCCAGCACTTGCCGTCCTCCACCTGCTCGTTGGCCAGCACGGTGTGGCAGTCCGGGCACCAGTTCTGGGGCGAGTTCTTGCGGTAGACCAGGCCCTTTTCGTAGAACTTGAGGAAGAACAGCTGCTCCCAGCGGTAGTATTCGGCGTCGCAGGTGGCCAGCTCGCGCTCCCAGTCCAGGGAGTAGCCCATCTTCTGGAGCTGGGCGCGCATGTTGTCGATGTTCTCGTAGGTCCACTTGGCGGGGTGGAGCTTACGCTTGATGGCCGCGTTCTCGGCGGGCAGGCCGAAGGCGTCCCAGCCCATGGGGTGGAGCACGTTGAGCCCCTGCATGCGCTTGATGCGCGCCACCACGTCGCCGATGGTGTAGACGCGCACATGCCCCATGTGGATGCGCCCCGAGGGATAGGGGAACATCTCCAGCACGTAGTAGCGGGGTTTGGAGGGATCGGCCTCCACATGGAAGTGGCGGCCCTGCGTCCAGCGGGACTGCCACTTGGATTCGATGGCGAGAGGATCGTACTTTGTCATAGAGAAATTACCCGGCCTTTCTGGCTTTATGGCAAAAGAACGCTTCTTACAGACGTCCAGAAAATCTTTAGGATTGTAAGTCACCAAAAACGAGAAGTCGCTGTGGTGCACATCTATTATGCTGCATATTATCCAATCGACCAGGCTTTTCCTTGCACCACCATCAAACAATGCCCTGAGCGCTCTCTCCCTGAATGGGGAGTCATCAAATTTCACAACCCTGCCATCGACTATATATTTCTTCAGTTTGTCCAGGTAATATGGCTTTAAATTCTTTGTCCCCAGAAATTCGTACAGCGTTGGCCAAGGGGCAATTATCTCGAAACCCTCCTCCACCAACTCACTGAACACATCCAGAGAAGTGCTGTGCCACTCGTCACCCGAGTCGCACAGCCCTATCCAAAAGCATGAGTCTACCAACGCCCTCTTCATGCATCAACATCTTCATATTCTTTGCTCTCAACTGCATAACCCGCCCACGGGGCCTTCTTTCTGGCCCCGAACAGGAAATCACCTTTCATCTTGCCCGAGCTCGACTCTTTGAACACGACATACAGCCGATCTTTCTTGGAAAGTTTCACTGCCTTGGAGATATCTTTCCTGAGGCTGTCAAGCAGGTTGCCACTGAATTCGTAAGAAAAAAAAGCCAGGCCATTCACGCACTCCCTCGCGCCTTTCTCGTCCAGCCATTCGTAAAGCGATTCGACATCTCCTCCGAATTCAAAGTCATACGAGAGGAACACTGACTTCTTGGCCATAAGATCTCTCCTACAGTTTCTTCTCTGCTCCCGCCTTCCCCTGGTCCACGGCCTTGGCCACGGCGTCGAGCACGCCGTTGACGAAACCGGGCGAGTTCTCGTCGCCGAACTCCTTGGCCAGCTCCACGGCCTCGTTGAGGGCCACGCGCAGGGGGATGTCCTCCACGTGGAGCATCTCGTAGACGCCCAGGCGCAGGATGGTCAGCTCCACCTTGGCGATGCGGGCGATCTTCCAGTTCTGGGCGTGCCTGGAGATGAGCTTGTCCAGCTCCTCCCGGGCGTTCCACGCGCCCTTGACCAGTTCCTGGGCGTAGCCGTCGCCGGGCTCTTCGGGGAGCCCGGGGTCCTCGGGGGCGTTCTGCACGGCCTTGAGGAGCCCCCTGTCGCTGACGGGGGGCTCGAAGTCGAAGCCGTAGAGGATCTGGAAGGCGCGGCGGCGGGCGCGGCGCCTGGGCGTGCGGGGGCCCGACACTAGAGCTGCTCCAGGACCCGCACCAGCTCCAGGGCGGCGGAAGCGGCTTCCACGCCCTTGTTGCCGGCCTTGGTTCCGGCGCGCTCGATGGCCTGCTCCAGGTTGTCGGTGGTCAAAAGGCCGAAGCCAACGGGCACGCCGGTCTCCAGGCTGACCATGGCCAGGCCCTTGGTGCACTCGCCGGCCACGAAGTCGAAGTGGGGGGTGTGGCCCCTGATCACCGCGCCCAGACAGACCACGGCGGCGTACTTGCCCGAGGCGCAAAGCTTCTTGGCGGCCAGGGGCATCTCGAAGGCCCCGGGCACGCGCACGAGGGTGATGTCCTCGCGTTCGGCCCCGTGGCGGGCGAGGTAGTCCACCGCGCCGCCCACCAGGCGGTCCACGATGGTGTCGTTGAAGCGCGAGGCCAGGATGGCGAACTTGAGGCCCTTGGCCGTCATCTGGCCTTCGATGGTGCGGATCTGGGTCATGGCGGGTTCCTTACTTGGTCTCCAGGTTGAGCATGTGGCCCATCTTCTCTTTCTTGGTGAGCAGGTAGTCGAAGTTTTCCACGCAGGCGTTCATCTCGATGGGCACGCGCTCCACCACTTCCAGGCCGTAGCCTTCGAGCCCCACGATCTTCTTGGGGTTGTTGGTGAGCAGGCGCATCTTGGTGACGCCCAGGGCCACCAGCATCTGCGCGCCGATGCCGTAGTCGCGCAGGTCGGCCTTGAAGCCCAGCTTGCGGTTGGCCTCCACGGTGTCCAGGCCCTGGTCCTGGAGGGCGTAGGCCTTGATCTTGTTGGCCAGGCCGATGCCGCGCCCTTCCTGGCGCATGTAGAGGGCCACGCCCTTGCCCTCGCGGTCGATGGCGCGCAGGGCCTGCTGGAGCTGCCCGCCGCAGTCGCAGCGCAGGCTGCCCAGCACGTCGCCGGTGAGGCACTCGGAGTGCACGCGCACCAGGATGGGCTCGCCGGGGACGATTTCGCCCTTGACGATGGCCAGATGGGTCTTGGGGGTGGGCCCGCTGGTCTCGAAGGCGATGACGCGGAAGCCCTCGCCGTAGCAGGTGGGCAGGGCGGCCTCCGCGACCTTGCTCACGGCCAGGTGGCCGAAGCGCATGCGGTAGCGGATGAGGTCGGCGATGGAGGCGATCTTGAGGCCGTGCTTCTTGGCGAACTCCACCAGGTCCGGCATGCGGGCCATGTTGCCGTCGTCGCGCATGATCTCGCAGATCACGGCGCAGGGCTTGAGGCCCGCCAGGCGCGAGAGGTCCACGCTGCCTTCGGTCTGGCCGGCGCGCTCCAGCACGCCGCCCGAGCGGGCGCGCAGGGGGAAGATGTGGCCCGGGGAGACCACGTCCTCGGCCTTCACGCCGTCGGCCACGGCCGTGAGGATGGTGGTGGCGCGGTCGTAGGCCGAGATGCCGGTGGTGACGCCCACGCGCGCCTCGATGGACACCGTGAACCCGGTCCCGAACTGGGACTGGTTCTGGTCGGTCATGAGCGGCAGCTTGAGCTTGTCGGTCCACTCCGGCGACATGGGCAGGCAGATGAGCCCGCGTCCGTGCACGGCCATGAAATTGATGATTTCGGGGGTGACCTTCTCGGCGGCGATGGTCAGGTCGCCCTCGTTCTCGCGGTCTTCGTCGTCCACCAGGATGATCATTTTGCCCTGGCGGATCTCCTCGATGGCTTCCTCGGTGGTGCAAAGGGGCATGGGACGGTCCTCCTGAAGCGGTCGCGGGCGCGATCGCCTGAACGCGAATCAGTAGTGCGGAACCCGAAAAAGGGCAAGCGCCCGCAAGGAGGAGGAACGGCCGGTTCAGAATCCGTGATTTCTCAGGAATTCCTCTGTGATGGCGGAGGGTTTGGACCTGGCGGCGAAGGGTTCGAGCATGCGGGCCACGTATTTGCCGATGAGGTCGCACTCCATGTTCACGGCGCGACCGGCGCACCAGCCGTCGATGGTGGTCTCGGCCTGGGTGGCGGGGATGACGTTCACGCTGAGCCAGTCCTGCCCGCAGGCGTTCACGGTGAGGCTCACGCCGTCCAGGCAGACCGAGCCTTTCTCCACCACGAACACGCCGAAGCGCTCGGGGAACGAAAGCGTGTAGCGCACGCTCTCCCCGGCGGGGGCGGAGGACTCCACACGGGCCAGGCAGTCCACGTGCCCGCTCACCAGGTGGCCGCCCAGGCGGTCGCCCAGGGCCAGGGCGCGCTCCAGGTTCACCAGCGAGCCCATGGCCAGCTCGCCCAGGTTGGTCTTCTCCATGGTCTCTGCCGAGGCGTAGGCGAAGAAGGCGTTGGGCGCGGCCTCCTCCACGGTGAGGCACACGCCGTTGACCGCGATGGATTCGCCCAGCACGATCCGGGGCAGGTCGAAGTCCGCGCGCACCCCGAGGCGCATCTGCGCGCCCCGGCGCGTGAGCGCCGTGATCTTTCCCGTACCCTGCACCAGACCCGTGAACATGGCGTCCTCCCGATCCTCGATGGCCTTCTAGTGCACCCTCCGGGACGCTTTGTCAAAACGTACGGCGCGACGCATCGCGCAGCGTCGGCAACGCATCGCGCGGGCATCGTCACGGCCCGGGACTGCGCGGCAGGCGCGGTCCGCGACCGGGTCCCGGTTTCTAGAAACGCAGCGTCAAGATGTTTGCCGCATCGCCGGGAAAGAGCTTCATGGACGTGCTCGATACAGTGCGCAACAGTCCCCTTTTTTCAACCTAAAGGAGAAAAAGTACGTGGCCGATATTTACACGGCGCGGCGCGTTCGTGTATCGCGTCGGGACACCACCCGCGTTTTTCAGGAGAACCACATGGACGACTATCTCAAGGAAGCATTGGAAATCGTCAAGGCTCAAGCAAGCGTTCGCAACATGACCGAAGAGGAAATCACCTCCATGGTCAAGAAGGTCGCGGAGGGCATCCGCGGCATCAGCGAAGGCGCTCCCGTTGCGGAGGAGGGCTCCGGCCCCGCCACCGACCCGAAGAAGGCCATCAAGGAAAAGTCCGTCACCTGCCTGGAGTGCGGAAAGACCTTCAAGATCCTCACCAAGAAGCACCTGGCCACCCACGGCGTCACCGCCGACGAATACAGGGCCAAGTACGGCTACAAGAAGGGCACGCCCCTGGTGAGCAAGTCCCTCCAGCGCGAGCGCCGCACCAAGATGAAGGACATGAAGCTCTGGGAAAAGCGCAAGAAGGCGAAATAAGCCCGCACCACCGGGCAGCTTCCATCACCCACAGCACCGCCCCCAGGCCAGAGGCCTCGGGGGCGGTGTTGTTTTGTGAGCCCGGAGGCGCGCGGACCGTGCGCGCGACGCCCCCGCCCGCCGTCCCTTCCGGATGCCGCGCCGGGCGGCAGCACGCGGGCATTGCGCATGCAGCGCGACCCCGCACCGGGGCCTCGCCGCACGGTCGTTCGCCGACGAGAGTCCTTGACCCGGGAGCCCCCGCAATCTAGCATGACTCATGGACTTCTCCCTCCAGACCCTGGACCAGGGGCTCCTGGCCTCGCTCTCCGGCAGGCTCGATCATGACGGCGTGGCCTCCTTCGAGGCCCGCTCCCCGGGCCTGCTCGACGCGGCCGGGACCTCCTGCCTCGTCCTGGACCTGTCGCAGCTGGACTACCTCTCCAGCGAGGGGCTGCGCGCCCTGATCTCCCTGGGCCAGAAGGCCCGCGCCCAGGGCGTGTCCCTGGTCTTCTGCGGCCTGGGAGGCCTTGTGCGCGACCTCTTCGACATCTCGGGCCTCTTCCAGGTGTTCACCGTGGCGGAGAGCCCCCAGGCGGCCTTCCGGGCGGCCCGCCGTGGCTGACCGGCCGCCTCCCGCCCCGGCCGCGCACGCCGGACGCCCCCGCGTGGGCCTGGTGATGGGCTCCGAGGGCTTGCGCGCCTTCGCGGCCATCCCGGTGTTCCAGTTCCTGCGCGAGCAGGGCCTGGGGCCGGACCTGCTGGTGGGCGCGGGCGGCGGAGCCTTCATCGCCGCCCTGGCCGGGGCCGGGTTCGACCTGGCCCAGGTGGAGGAGGCCTTCCGGGCCATGGGCGACAAGCGCCTCTTCACCGAGCTCGATCCGGCGGCGGCCCTCTTCCTCAATCAGGGCCAGGCGCCCCGCGTGAACGCCGAGACAGGCCTGGCCGACTCCGCGCGCCTGCGCGGCGTGTACGGCCGCGTCTTCCGGGGCCTCCGCCTGGAGAACCTCTCCACAAGGACCGTGCTCACCGCCACCGACGTGCGCACCGGCGAGTCCGTGGCCCTGGACCAGGGTTCCCTGGCCGAGGCCGTCTACGCCGCGGGCAACCCCTTTCCCCTCACGCCGCCCCTGGTGCGCGGCGAACAGTGGCTGGCCGACGGCTCCTACACCCAGCCCCTGCCCACCCTGGAGGCCGTGCGCCGGGGCATGGACGTGGTGGTGGCCGTCTACGCGCAGGACGATTTCGCGTCGCTGCCCGCCGGTCTCGGCGAATCCTACCTCAACGTGATCCGCTCGTTCCGCAAGTCCATGCTGCGCGCCCAGACGTTCCAGACGCTGCAATGCTCCGGCGAGGAATTGGTGGTGGTGATGGCCAGGCCGCGCAAGCGCGCGGGGCTGGAGGCCGGGGATGATTTTTCGTCCATCCTCGAGGCGGGCGCACAGGCGCTGGAGCGTATGCGCGGGTCCATACTCGACGCCGTGGCGGCCAAACGCTTCGGCCGCACCGCCGCCGGGCCCCTGCTCCAGGAGCCTGACCCGCCCTCCGCGCGCCCAAGCAGCACCCCCGGGGACTGACGGGGCGCGGCCCGCTCCGGCGACGGCATCCGCGAAGACCCGGTGCGGGCGGGGGTGGGGCGGGCGGGAAAACCTCGGATGACACGGCCGGACAATCCGGCTAACCTCTCCCGGTGAGGGATGGCAACCGGGCGCAAGCGCCCGAAACCACGGAGGCTCCCATGCGATTGAAACTGTTCTGGATCGTCCTGACCGCGCTGTTCCTCGTCACGTCCTGCACGGGCATCCGCTCCATTGCCCCGGAGGACGTGGCCGGCACTCCCTCCCAGTACGCCACCGTGTCCGCCCCGCCAGACCCCGCTCTCATGGGCCACTGGCGCAGGCCCCAGCCTGGCAACCTGGAGAGGCCCTGGCTCTTCCAGTACTATCTGGTGAAGAAGGGCGACAAGTACGCCGTCTACTACTATTACGACTCCCAAAAGAAAAACTCCTTCAAGGGCTGGGCCAGCTTCTCCATCGACGGCTCCAGCATGACCTCCGGCGTCGACGGCGTGGTCTTCTACGCCAAGAACGGCAAGGTGTTCATGATCTGGCCGGGCCGCGACCAGCACTATCCCATGGAAAAGCTGGACTAGCGCACCCAACACAGAACCCAGCGGAGGCGCGCATGGCCGTCGTCAGGGCCGTCAGCGTGAGCGACAGAAAGGGGGCCAAGAAGGCCCCCGTTGAATCCGTGGAACTGGTGGCGGACCACGGCGTGGCCGGGGACGCCCACGCCGGGAGCCACCGTCAGGTGAGCCTGCTGGACTTCGGCAGCATGGAGGGCATGCGCCTGCTGCTGCCCACCATCGGACCCGGCTCCTTCGCCGAAAACCTCGCCGTGGAGGGGCTCAACGCCCTGGGCCTGGCCCTGGGCGACCGCCTCGGCGTGGGGCCCGACGCCGTGCTGGAGATCACCCAGATCGGCAAGGAGTGCCATCAAGGCTGCGAGATCCGCCGCATCGTGGGCGATTGCATCATGCCCCGCCAGGGGCTTTTCGCCCGCGTGCTCCAGGGAGGGCCCGTGCGCCCCGGAGACGGCGTGCGGCGCATCGACTCCTGATGCCCGGCGGGCACGCCTCGATCTTCCAGGGCCTCTCCTGGCGCCTGGCAAAGTGGGTGTTCCTCTTTTCGCTCTCCGTGGCCGCAGTGCTCTCGGGTCTGGGCCTGTGGTCCAGCGGGAAGGACTTCCTGGCCGAAAAGGAGGCCCTTCTGGTCCAGGTGGGCCAGGTGAACCTGGACACCCTCTCCAACGCCATCTGGCACATGGACCAGCAATCCCTGCGCATGCAGCTCGGCGGCCTGCGCCGCCTCCCCGACGTGGAACTGGCCGAGGTCACAAGCGAAGGCGCGGTGCTGGCCGCCGCCGGGCGCGAGGAAAGCCGCGAACGCCTGGAGCGCGTCTACCCCCTGCGCTACGAGTTCCGGGGCGTCGCCCGCGACGTGGGCCAGCTGCGCCTGGTGCTGGGCCTCGACGCCGGGCGAGAGCGCATCGAGTCCGACGCCCTGCGCGCGGCGGCCCTGGAGACCACCCGGACCATGCTCCTGGCCGGCGCCCTTCTGTTTCTTTTCTACTCCCTCGTGGCCCGGCACCTCCGGCGCATGGCCGAACACGCAGCCGGGCTCACCCTGAGCGGCCTGGACAAGCCCCTGGTCCTGGATCGGCCGCCGCCCGGTCCCTCCGGCCCGGACGAGCTGGACCGCCTGGCCGGGGCCATGGAGTCCATGCGCGCGGGGCTCTCCGCTTCGGTGGCCGAACTGAGACAGGCCAACGAGCACCTGCGCCAGGAGGTTCGCCTGCGCCAGGAAGCCGAGACCCAACTGCGCGCCACCCGCGCCGCCCTGCGCAACATCCTGGATTCCATGCCCTCCATGATCGTGGGCCTCTCCCAGGATCTGGGCGTCACCCACTGCAACGCCACGGCCGCCGCCTTCGCGGGGGTGGACCCGCCCCAGGCCTTCTCCCGCCCCCTGACGGAGGTGCTGCCGGGCCTCGTCGGCCTTGAGCAGGAGCTGCGCGAGGCCGTCGTCCAGGGCGCGCCCCTCACGTGCAGGCGGCTGCGCCTGGAGAGGGACGGCCAGCCCCTCTTCGTGGACCTCTCGGTCTACCCCCTCCTTGGCGAGGCCGGACGCGGGGCGGTGCTGCGCCTGGACGACGTGACGGAACTGGCGCGCATGGAGGAGTTCCTGGTCCAGTCCGAGAAGATGGCCTCCCTGGGCAGCCTGGCGGCGGGCATGGCCCACGAGATCAACAATCCCCTGGCGGGCATGCTCCAGAACGCCCAGACCCTGGAGCGCCGCCTCGGCAGCGGTCTTGCCGCCAACGAACGCGCCGCGCGCGAGGCGGGCATCACACTGGAGGCCCTGGAGCGCTATCTCCAGGCGCGACAGGCCCCCATGCTCCTGGAGGCCCTGCGCACCTCGGGCGAACGCGCCGCGCGCATCGTGCGCAACATGCTCAAGTTCGCCCGCCGGGGCCAGCCGCGCCACGAGCCCCAACACCTCGCGCAGATCCTGGACTCGGCCCTGGAGCTGGCCCAGAACGACTACAACATGAAAAAGAACTTCGACTTCCGGCGCATCCGCATCACGCGGGACTACGACCCCGCACTCCCCCCCGTGCCCTGCTCCCCCCAGGAAGTGGAGCAGGTGGTGCTCAACATCCTCCAGAACGCCGCCCAAGCCATGTGCGACCGGGCAGACGCACCCGCCGTCCCCGCGCTGCACATCGCCACCTGCCGCGAGAACGGCATGGCCGTGGTCACCATCCGCGACAACGGCCCCGGCATGGAGGAATCCGTGCGTCGGAGAGTCTTCGAGCCTTTCTTCACCACCAAGCCCCTGGGAGAGGGCACGGGCCTGGGACTCTCCGTGAGCTATTTCATCATCGCACAGAACCACGGCGGCAGCCTGGAAGTGGCTTCCGCCCCGGGCCAGGGGGCCGCGTTTGTCCTCAAGCTGCCGATCGCCCCCCCTCCTCCGCCCCCCCCCAGCGTGGTCTGAGAAGGCCCGAAAAAAGTTTCCATACCAAGGCAAGGGGTTGCGCCGCCCCCCTCCGGTTCCCCCCCGTGAGGCACTAAAGCCCCCGGCCGGAGGGCCGATAGGGTTTGCGTGCTCAACAACAGGTGACGCCATGGAACTCAAGGACCCCACAAACGCCGGCCAGCGGCAGGACCTCCCCTCGGAAAGCCCCGAGGACCGGGCAGCGCGCGTAGCCGAAATCAAGCGCCTCGTGCAGATGGGACGCTACCGCGTGGACGGCCGCGAGATCCTCTACAACATGCTCAAGACCGCTCCCTGACGCCTCGCGCCTCCCCGGCTTGACTTTCCCGCCCCCATCCGCTTTAGTTCTGGAACATTGCGCCAACCATCCGCTTCCAACACGAGAGGAACGCCATGCCCAGACCCCATGTCGACCAGGACGAATGCATCTCCTGCGAATCCTGCGTGCAGATCTGCCCCGCCGCCTTCGAGATGAACGACGACGGCAAGGCCCAGGAGCTCGAAAGCGCCACCGGCGCGGAAGAATGCATCCAGGAGGCCATGGACACCTGCCCGGCCGAGTGCATCCACTGGCAGGACTAGCGCCGCCCCCGCGGCCGCCGCAAGGAGCGCCATGCAGCCTCTCGAAAAACACCTGCTTGTGACCATTTCCGAAGACGTGAACGCCCTCTTCGGGCTGCGTTTCGTCTTCAGCTTCTTCGCCCGCACCGATCTGGCGCGGCTCACCCTCTTCTACGTCTCGCCCAGGCCAGCCCCCGGACGCGAATTCCAGGAGAGCCTCTCCCCCTACTGCCAGCCCGGGCAGGACCCGGGATTCGGGCAGAGCTGCCGCCAGCCGCCACCGGCGCTGGCCGCCGCCAGGGACTGGCTTCTGGACATGGGCTTTCCCGCCGACCGGGTGGAGCTCAAGAGCGCCCCGGCCAAGCTGGGCACGGTCAAGGACATCGCCGCCGAGGCAGAACGCGGCCTCTACGACGCCGTGGTCCTGGGCCGACGCGGCCTTTCCTGGTTCGACGAAATCTTCGACGATTCCATCACCCACCGCCTGCTCTGGGAGTCCATCACCTTCCCCCTGTGGGTCTGCCGCAACCCGGCGCGCCACCGCCGCAACGTGCTCCTGTGCGCCGACGGCTCCGAGCAGGCCCTGCGCGTGGCCGACCACGTGGGCTTCATCCTGCGCGACGAACCCGAACACTCCGTGACCATCTTCCACAACCGCGCCCTGGGACTGCCCGAGGGCGAACGCGTGGAGCAGATCATGGCCCGCACCGGCGAGGTGCTCCTGCAAAACGGCATCAGCGAGGAGCGCATCGACTACCTGGTCAAATCCTCCAAGGACGCGGCCGGGCTTATCCTCAAGGAGGCCGAACGCGGCGAGTACGCCGCCGTGGCCGTGGGCCGCTCCGCCGACAAGCCCGACACCCTCTCCAACATCTTCGGCTCCACGAGCCTGACGCTCCTGCGCAAGCTCGAAGGGGCCGCCCTCTGGATCTCCAAATAGACCGCCGCGCCGGGGGGATCGCCCTCCCGGCGCGGCCAGGGTTTTGACATTTCCCGGGAAAACGGCCACTCCTGCCGCCGGGAGCACCCGCAATGAAACGCAAAGTCCTTTTCCTGGTGGCGGACGGCATGGGCGGCTGGCCCGGCGAGATCGACGGCGGCACGGCCCTGGAGGCCGCCGAAACCCCGGTGATGGACGCCCTGGCCGCCGCAGGCGTCGCGGGAACGGCCCGCACCATCCCCCCCGGCATGCCCCCGGGCTCCGACGTGGCCAACATGGCCCTGCTGGGCTTCGACCCGGCCCGGCACCACACCGGACGCGGCCCAATCGAGGCCGCCGCCCAGGGCCTGGAGCTGGCCCCCGACGACCTTGTCTGGCGGCTCAACCTGGTGAGCGTCTCGCGCTTCGACGCCTCCGGGACCATGCTCGACTACTCCGCCGGGCACATCGCCACGGCCGACGCCGTGCCCCTGGTGCGCAGCCTGGACCGGGAGTGCGCCCGCTGCTCCGACGCCTACAGCCCCTTCGCCCTGCACCCGGGCGTGCAGTACCGCCACCTGCTCGTGCAGCGCGGCGCGGCCCACGCGCCCGAGGCCGGGCTCGCCGTGCGCCCGCCCCATGACATCACCGGCCAGCCCATCGCCCAGGACCTGGAGACCATCGGCGCCTCGCCCCTTCTCTGGAGCCTCACCCGCTGCGCCGCGCGCCTGCTGGAAGGCCCGGACAACGCCACCAAGGCCAACGCCGTCTGGCCCTGGGGCCAGGGACGCACCCTCACCCTGCCCTCCTTCGAGGCGGCCTTCGGGCTCAAGGGCGCTGTGGTCTCGGCCGTGGACCTCATCCGGGGCCTGGGCCGCGCGGCGGGCATGGAGGTGCTCGACGTGCCCGGGGCCACGGGCCTGCTCGACACCGACTACGAAGGCAAGGTGGCCGCCGCCGCCCGCTTCCTGGAACACGGCGACTTCGTCTTCGTGCACCTGGAAGGCCCCGACGAGTGCGGCCACGGCGGCGACGCCGCCTGCAAGGCCGAAGCCATCGCCCGGTTCGACGCCCGCGTGGTGGCCCCCCTCACCCGGGCCTTCCCCGAGGCCGTTTGCCTCATCACCTGCGACCACCTGACCCCCCTGGCCAAACGCACCCACGTGGACGACCCCGTGCCCTTCCTGCTGCACGCCCCCGGGTTGAAATCCAACGGCGCGGAGCGCTTCAGCGAGGCCCAGGCCGCCGCCAGGGGGCTTTGCGTCGATCCCGGCCACGAACTTCTCGCATGGGCCCTGGCCCGGGCGTCGGAGGCCTCGTGATCCGCCCCGGCGAGCCCTTCCCCTCGCCCGAGGCGGTCTTCCGCCTCCATGTGAGCTACGGCGAGACCGACGCCATGGGCGTGGTCTACTACGGCAACTATCCCCACTGGTTCGAGCGCGCCCGGGGCCTCTTCCTGCGCGAACGCGGGCTCTCCTACGCCGAGGTGGAGCGCCGGGGCTTTCTGCTGCCCGTGCGCGAGATGGCCGTGCGCTACCTGGCCCCGGCCCGCTACGACGAGGAGGTGGCCGTGCGCGCGGGCATCAGCGTCTGGGGGCGCGCCTCCGTCACCTTCGCCTACCAGGTGTACGGCCCCCCCGAAACGTCCCGGCTCCTCTGCCTGGGGCAAACCCAGCACGCCTGCACGGACCCTGCGGGAAAGCCCGTGGCCGTGCCGTCCTGGCTCAAGGAACTCTGCGCCCGGTGACCCTCGACATCCACACCCACGCCTTCCATCCCAAGATCGCCGGGAAGGTCCTCGTCCAGCTCGAAAGCCACTACGGCATCCGCCCCGTGGGCGCGGGCGAGGCGGGCGACCTCCTGGAGCGCCTGGACCGCGCCGGCCTGGACCGCGCCGCCGTGCACGCGGCGGCCACGGCCCCCGCCCAGGTGATCCCGGCCAACAACTGGGCCATCGAAATGGCCCGGACCATGCCCCGCCTGATCCCCTTCGGCACCATGCACCCGGGCTTCCCCGACTACGAGGACGAGCTGGACCGCCTGGAACGCGCGGGCATCCAGGGCATCAAGATCCACGCCGATTTCCAGGGCTTCCGCCTGGACGACCCGGCCCTGCGCCCCATCCTGGAGGCCATGCGCGGCCGCTTCACGGCCATGTTCCACGTGGGCGACCGCCTGCCGCCCCACAAGAACCCCTCCTGCCCGGCCAAGCTCGCCGCCATCCACCGCGACTTCCCGGGCCTGACCGTCATCGCCGCCCACCTGGGGGGCTACCTGCACTGGGCCGAGGCCCTGGAGCACCTGGCGGGCAGCGAGGTCTACGTGGACACCTCCTCCACCCTGCCCTTCATCGAC
Source organism: Fundidesulfovibrio sp. (assembly GCF_058402725.1). NCBI lineage: Bacteria > Pseudomonadati > Thermodesulfobacteriota > Desulfovibrionia > Desulfovibrionales > Desulfovibrionaceae > Fundidesulfovibrio > Fundidesulfovibrio sp. The sequence goes on from NZ_JBZVFJ010000002.1 coordinate 31,886, forward strand.
GACGCCCTCCTCAAGGCCATCCTGGACCGCCACCCGCCGGAACGCGTGCTCTTCGGCTCCGACTACCCCCTTTTCGACCCGGGCGAGGAAATCGCCGCGCTCCAGGCGCGCCTCAGGCTTCCCGACGCCCGCCTGGAACTCCTTCTCGGCGCCGGGGAGTCGCTCTTCCGCCCTTTTGACAAGCAGGCCCCGGCATCTTAGAGAGGAATCTATCCTGTCCGACCGACGGAGGAATGCCGTGCGCGTACTGCTCGTGGAAGACGAAATCACCCATCGCCTGCTCATGCAGCGCTCCCTGCGCGACCTCTGCCAGACCGACGTGGCCGTCAACGGCCAGGAGGCCGTCGCTGCCTTCGAGCTTGCCCGGAAGGAAGGCGAACCCTACGATCTGGTGCTCCTGGACCTGGAGATGCCCGTCATGGACGGACAGCAGGCCCTCAAGGCCATCCGCGCCCTGGAAAAGGACCTGGGCGTGCCCCCCGGCCGGGAAGTTCCCGCCCTGGTGATCACCGCGCACGACGACCAGCGCAACGTCTGCGACGCCTTCTTCAAGGGGCTGGCCACGGGCTACTTGGTCAAGCCGGTGCGCATGGCCGAACTGCGCGCGCGCATGGCCGAACTGGGCCTGGCCTGATACGACACCGCACGCCTCCGGCTCAACGCCGGGCGCTCCCCGGGCAAACCCGCAGGACGCCGCGGACAGGCGGCGCAAGCCTTTTCGCCCCCCTCCATTGACATCGACTCTCATTTGCACTATCACTTGGCCATGCACCACCGCCTCCACTCGAACCAAGCAAGGACTGCCATGGTTTCCCTGAAGGATTGTCCTGAAGGCAGCGTCGTCCGTATCGAAGACCTCCACGGGGACCCCCTCTGCAGAGGCCGCCTGTGCGCCCTGGGCATCACGCCGGGAGTGGAGGCCCGCGTCTGCGGCGACGGCGATTGCTGCCGCATCCGCGTGCGCGGCGGAGAGTTCTGCCTCGGGGCCGAAATGGCCGGGCGGGTCATGGTTTCCCACATTCGCGAGGCATAAAGGAGCCGTCATGCTGGAAAAAATCATCGTCGCAGCGCTGGTGGCCCTGGCAGGGGCGTACCTGGCGCGCCGTTTTCTGCGCGGCAGGACGCGGGGGGGATGCGGTTGCTCCGGTTCCTCCTCGGGCGGGGGCTGCTGCCAGGAACTGGGGCCCATGCCCAAGTCCGGCGCGACTCCGGGTGGATCCGGGTCAGGCGGGAGCGGTTGCGGCGGCGCTTGCGGTTGTTCACGCGGCAGCTGACCTTTTTTTAAAACCCTCCAATTGAGACTGACTCTCAAGGTCTTTAAGCTTATGAAAGAGCACCGTTCCATCCGGCAAATGGCCGTCGGCGAGAAGGCGTGCATCGCGCGCATCTCCGCGGAGGGAGAACTGGGCAGACGCATCCGCGACATGGGCCTCGTGCCCGGGGCGGAGGTGGAGATCGTGGGACGCGCGCCCCTGAACGATCCCGTGGCCCTGCGCCTGAAAGGCTTCACCCTTTCGCTGCGCAACAACGAGGCGGACTACCTGTTCGTCGCCAAGAGGAACGGAGACCAGGCATGAGCCAGACCCAGCACCGCGCGGCCGCCGAGAGCGCCGCCCCCCTTCACGATCAGGGCCTGCGCCTGCACACCGTTGCCCTGGCCGGCAACCCCAACGCTGGCAAATCCACGCTGTTCAACGCCCTCACGGGCGCACGCGCCCATGTGGGCAACTATCCCGGCATCACCGTGGAGAAGAAGGTGGGCCGCGTGCGCGCGGGCGACACCGTGCTCGAAGTGGTGGACCTGCCCGGGGCCTACTCCCTCACGGCCTACTCCGCCGAGGAACTGGTGGCCCGCGACTTCCTGGTGGAAGAGCGTCCCTCCGCCGTGGTGGACGTGGTGAACGCAGGCGCTCTGGAGCGCAACCTCTACCTCACCGTGCAGTTCATGGAACTGGGCATCCCCCTGGTGCTGGGCCTGAACATGATGGACGAGGCCCGGCGCAACGGCGTGCACGTGGACGTGAAGCGCCTCTCCTCCATCCTGGGCTGCCCGGTCACGGAACTGGTGGCCCGCACCGGCGAGGGCGTGCAGGAGCTGTCGCTTGCCGCCGCCAAGGCCGCCCGCGAGGCCAAGGGACAATGGAAGCCGCTCGAAATCTCCTACGGGCCGGACCTGGACCCCGCCATCACCGAGATGACCGCGCGCATCCTGGCCAAGTCCTTCCTCAAGGAACGCTATCCCGCGCGCTGGATCGCCCTGAAATACATCGAGAACGACTCCCAGATCATGGATCTGGGCCGCGCCGCCGACCCCGAACTGGCCGCGTGGCTCGAAGCCCGCGTGCAGCAGGTGGCCACCCATCTGCGCGCCACCCTGGGCACCTATCCCGAGGCCGTGGTGGCCGACTATCGCTACGGCTACATCGCCTCGGTGCTCAAGGGCGTGCTCAAGCGCGACGACCTGGGTGACCGCGTGGAGCTTTCCGACCGCATCGACCTTCTGCTCACGCACAAGGTGCTGGGTCCTGTCCTGATGTTCGGGGTGATCTACCTGATCTACCAGCTCACCTTCACGGTGGGGCAGGTCCCCATGGACTGGCTGGAGGCCGGATTCGGCCTGCTGGGCGAAACCGTGAGCGCGGCCCTGCCCGAGGGCATGCTCCGCTCGCTCCTGGTGGACGGCGTGATCGCGGGCGTGGGCGGCGTGATGGGCTTCGTGCCCCTGGTGATGATCATCTTCCTGCTCATCGCCTTCCTGGAGGACTCGGGCTACATGGCGCGCATCGCCTACATGCTCGACCGGGTGTTCCGCATCTTCGGCCTGCACGGCTGTTCGGTGATGCCCTTCATCATCTCGGGCGGCATCGCGGGCGGCTGCGCCCTGCCGGGCGTCATGGCCAGCCGCACCCTGCGCAGCCCCAAGGAGCGCATCGCCACCATCCTCACCGCGCCCTTCATGACCTGCGGAGCCAAGCTCCCGGTGTTCATCCTGCTGGCGGGCGTGTTCTTCCCCGACCACGCCGCCCAGGCCATGTTCGGCATGACCATGCTGGGCTGGGCCATGGCCCTGTGCGTCTCCTGGATGCTGCGCTCCACGGTGGTGCGCGGCGAGTCCACCCCCTTCGTCATGGAGCTGCCTCCCTACCGCCTGCCCACCCTGCGCGGCCTGGCAATCCACACCTGGGAGCGCACCTGGCAGTACATCAAGAAGGCCGGCACCGTGATCCTGGCCGTCTCCGTGGTGGTCTGGGCCGCCATGACCTTCCCCGGCCTGCCCGAGGACAAGGAGGCCGCCTTCGAGGCCCGCAAGGCCGAGATCTCCGAGCGCGTCGCCGCCCTGGAGGCCGCCGAGGCCGCCCAGCCCGAAGCCAAGGAGGCCGCCGAGGCCAAGCCCGGCGAAGCGGACAAGGCCGGAATGCAGAGCGCCGAGGCCCCCAAGGCCGAGGGCGAAGAGGCCCCCAAGGCCGAAGGCGGGCTGGAAGCCCTACAGGCTCAGCTGGAGGACATCGAGAAGGAACAGGCCGCCGCGACACTGGAGTCCTCCCTGGCCGGACGCCTGGGCCTGGCCCTGGAGCCCGTGAGCCGCTGGGCCGGGTTCGACTGGCGCACCAACATCGCCCTGGTGGGCGGGTTTGCGGCCAAGGAGATCATCGTGTCCACCCTGGGCACGGCGTATTCCCTGGGCGCCGTGGAGGCCGAGGAGGCCGACCCCCTGGCCGAGAAGCTCGCCCAGGCGGGCATCCCCCTGGCCGCCGGCCTCGCGCTCATGGTGTTCATCCTGCTCTACTCGCCCTGCTTCCCCACCGTGGTGGCCATCGGCAAGGAAACGGGCTCCTGGAAGTGGGCCGTGTTCTCCATGACCTTCAACACCGTCTTCGCCTTCGTGCTGGCCGTGGCCATCTTCCAGGTCGGCACGCTCCTGTTCCCTTAAAGGCGCACCCTCGCGCCGATCCCTCCCCGGACCGTCCGGCCGCAAGGCCGGGCGGTCCGGCGGTTTCGGGCAGTTCGGCCCCGCGAATTTCCCCGAAACACTGCGCGAAGCGCAGCCTGGAGCAGGGCGGCTTTGCCGCCCGTATGCGGCTCCGGCAAACGCCGTCCCCTGCGTTTGCACTCCTGCAAGAAGACCGCCCGGCCCCAAGGCCGGGCGGCTTCGTTTTGGCCATCCCTTGCCCGAATCAACATTGACAAACAAATTCAAATGACCTATTTGAACATGGCAAGCGATATCCTTCCATCGAACCATTTCAAGGAGGTGACGGCGTGCGCCCTGATCACAAAAAACAACTCCTGAACGCCACGATGGCCATCCTCGCGGGTTTGGTCCTCATGGTGGCGCCGGAAATCGTTGAGGGAGGCCTGAAGGCTGGCTACGCCAACGGCGAGGAGTACGCCCGCTCGACGGCCGGCCGAATCATCGCCGCCGTCAAGCATCCTGCGGAGCTCCTGGCGTACCTGCTGATGGGTTTCCCCTTCGTCTCCTTCTTCGCACGAGGCGTCTTCAAGGAGGTGTGGGAATACTTCCTGATGGAGCCCACCGAGAAGATGTTCGCCGATGTGTCGCAACACCTCAAGAACGTCTCCGACTCGATCAACGGGTACACGAGCAAACAGCTGCCCTACGAAGCCCTGGAGCAGCAGTTCACGGAGAACGCCTACGGCGTTCACTCCTTCATGGAGAAGCAGAGCCTCTACCACTACGTGGCGAAGAACATCCTGCAGCCATTCTGCAAGACGCCGCACCGTTCGATGATGGAAAAGCGGATCGACATCCGCGAAAGCGGCATCGCGAGCCATTTCGCCTGGCACGAGGAAACGCAATTCAAGATCCATCATCCGCTCTACCGGGACGGGGACGGGTTCGGGATCTTTCCGCTCTTCTGGTCCTCGTCCATCATGAGCGCCTACGAGGACAAACACAAGATCAGCATCCTCGTCGACAACGAAGAACTCATCCCCGCCATCCCGACCAAACGCAGGCCCATGGAGAACGAAGGGGGCTTCTTCATCTACGCGGACTCGGAATGGACGACCTACAGTTTCTACCAGCAGATCCCGGTGCGAAGGCCCTTTGTTCCCGTTCTCACCGAGGAGCACGCGCTCAGCTGCGTCGACGACAACGTCTTCACGGCCACCATCAACGAACCCACCTTCGGGTATACGCTGATCATGAACCTGCCCGACGGGTACGTCTTCAAGGACACCCCGGAGTGCGGACTCCTGCAACTGTACAAGGGGGTCAAGGAGAGGATCAACACGGCACAGTGCCCCGACGACATCTGCAAGGTGTCCATCAGGGAAAATCGGCTGAAGATCGAAGCGAAAGGGTGGCTGCTCCCGGGCATCGTCTTCAACATCCGCTGGCAGGAAAAAGCCTAGGAACAGTTCCTCCCTCGGCTCTCGGGCGGAAAAGCGCGCTCCCATCGGGACGGACCACGCCGTCCGGCGTCCAGGCCGCACGACAAGGCCCCCGGGACCACAGGGCACACAAAAGCCAAGGGCGCGCCGGTTACCCGGCGCGCCCTCGGCGTGATGACAGACCCGAGAATGAGAATCGCGTGAGGCGTCTCCGGAAGACAGAACCGCCCTGCTCCCGTCCTGTCTTCGCAGGGCTGCCGCCCAAGCCGCAAGCTCCATTTGCCGCCAACAGAGGGTGCCGTGCACCCTGCGCCCCCCGTCGCAAACCCGAAGGCACGGGCCCTAGCCGTTTTCAGGCGGCAATGCCGTCACGCTCCGATCCGCGCGCTGTGCAGCCGACCGTGCCCTACAGCCGGCGCGACGGGCAGACGAAAGGCGCGACGGTCGCCCGCGCGCCTTCACTCGAGTGAGACCATGTCAATTCGTGGATCGCTTCATGATCCGGCCTCCTGATGTTGCGACAGCCTGGGGCCGCCACACGTTGATCGATGCTACACACTCGATATTTTACACATGCCCGGCGCAATGTAAACATCTTTCACCGACAAACCCAGCCACGTCCCAACCGACTGTTTCTTCGCAACTTTACGACCTGCCAAGCGGAGTCCTCCGCCGGACTCGGGCTCCGTGAATGTGCGCAGACACGCCTCTCCCAGGATCCGCAACAAGCCATTCCTCCGCGTAACCCCGTCCCCTCCTCGCCCCTCTAGTACCATGACCGGCATGCGCAACCGCACCAAGCCCCCGGCTTGACCCGGCGCCGCCCAGGGAGCACCCTGGCGGCAGGCATGCCGGAATCGGACCGTGACCGCTTCAGCGGGACCGGATCGGCCCGCCGGTGGGAGGGGAGTCCCCGCCCGCGCGGTCAGGAGACCATGAAGAACGTGCCCGAATCGGATTCCGGCAGCAGCGTCGACGACGCCCAGGCCGTGCGCATGGTGCTCGAAGGCCGCACCGAGGCCTTTGCCATCTTGGTCAGACGCCATCAGGACTACCTGTTCGGCCTGCTCAGACGGCACATGCCCGTTGCAGAGGTGCCGGAGGCCGCCCAGGACGCCTTCGTCAAGGCCTTCGAGAAGCTGGGGCCGCTCAAGCAGCCCGAGTCGTTCCGGGCATGGCTCTCCTCTCTGGCCATCCGCCGGGCCATCCGGTACTGGCGCGAGACGGGATCGCGCGGGGAGGTGTCGCTCAGCCTCGCGGGCGAGGACGGCCAGACCTGGCTGGACGCCTTCCTTGCCGACGGATCGCGGGAGCGCCACGAGGAAATGGTCCGTCGCCAGGAGGCAAGCTCCGTGGTGACCTGGCTCCTGGGACGCGTGAAACCCGACGACAGGATCGCCCTGGGGCTCTTTTACGCGGGCGACCACGAACTGACGGAAATCGCCTCCATGCTCGGCTGGAGCGTGGAAAAGGTGAAAGTGCGCCTGCACAGGGCGCGAAAGACCATGGCCGAGGCCCTGCGGGGGGCTGGCCTGGCTGGAGGGACCGCATGAACGGGGAAAAGGACTTCCGCCGTCTCGATCTGCTGATGGAACAGGCTTTCCGGAATCCCCCGGAGGCTTCCGCCACGCCGGGCTTCGAGGCCCGCGTCATGGCCCGCCTGGCCGAGGCCCGGCGATCCCTGAGCTTCTGGGACATCCTGCCGGGAGTGGCCCGGCCGCTGTTGGCCTCGGGCTTCGCCGCCGCCCTGCTCCTGGGGGCTCTGGCCTTCAAGGGCCTGGGCCGCGCGGGAGAACTGGCCCTGGCCGCCACCTATTCCGGCGACGCCATCACCCGCTGGCTGGCGCTCTAGGAGGCCCCGTGACGCGCACGCAAGGATGGCTCCTGGCTGTGGCCCTGCTTGTCTGCGGCATGGCCGTGGGCGCGCTTGGCATGGAGGCCTGGCGCGTCTGGTTCGGCGGCCCCTTCGGCCACTTCGGGCGCATGGAACGCCTGGGGCCCGCGGCCTTTGTGGTGGAGCGCATGACCCAGGACCTGGGGCTCAGCGCGGAACAGGGCAAGGCCCTCACCCCCCTGATCGAGGAGATGTTCGCCAGGACCGCCGAGGCCCGCAAGCCCTTCCTGGAGGCCGAGGAAGCCCTCTTCGAGCAGTACCAGGCGCGCATCCGCGCCCTGCTCACCCCCGAGCAGGCCCGCAAGCACGAAGAAATCATGGTGCGTCTGCGCGAGCACCGCAAGCGCATGCTCTCCGGCCCACCCGGGCCGCCCCCGCCGCCGGACGGACGCCGAGGCCCCCCGCCCCCGCCGCCGGGACCGGCCGGGCCGCCGCCCTGGCTCTCCCCCGGCGAGCCCAAAGGCCCGCCGCCGGGACAATAGATCGTCCCCTCCCGAGGCCTGATCCCCAAGGGCCGCACCAGAAGGCCCCGTGTCCGCGCACGGGGCCTTCCGCGTTTCGCGGGCCTTTCTCAAACCTTTCGCCCCACCATCTGGAGGATGTTGAAGTATTGTCCCGCACCCGCGTCCATCATCGTCCTGTCGCTCCGGGCATAGGGGTTGGGGGATTGCAGCCATTCGTCCCAGGCCTGCTGGCACGAGTCCATTTCGCGCAGCACGTCGATCTCCAGGCCGGGTTCCTTCGCCCAGAGCGCCCGCCACCAGCCGGGGGAATAAAAAAACCACTCCGGCGTCCAGTAGGGCTGGATTTCCGGCGGCAAGCCCCCTTCGGGAAAATCCTGGTTGAATCCGGGCACGGCGACGGCCACATGGCCGCCCGGCTTCACCAACGGCAGGAGCTTCGGGAGCATGGCCTCGTTGCTGCCGAAGTACTGATAGGCATCCACGCTGACGATCATGTCGAAGGAGTCCTCAGCGAACGGAATCTCTTGCGTTGCGTCAACCAGGAAAGCGAAGATTTTCGAATCAAGCCCCAAGCTTGCGAAGCGCGCCGCATTTTCGCCTGGAGCGATCCACAAGTCGGCCGCAAACACCGTCACGTCGAATTTTTCCGCAAGAAGGATGGAAGATATTCCCATTCCGCACCCCAGGTCGAGGATGCGCATTCCCGGAGAAAGAGGGAGATCGTGCGCCATTTCTTCCATGATGCGCATGGCGTTCGGTCCCATCATGGTTTCCATAAGAAAGGCCTTGTCGTACTTGTCGGTAAACGGCGTGTCCATGGTCATCCCCTTTGTGCCTGTGAATGTTCAAGGACATTCTTCTCGCGTACAGGCCCCGAATGCACCCCACGAGACGTTTCCGAAAAAAGAAAGCGCCCTGAACCAGATCAGGGCGCTCCCGGATGTCAGCCTTTTTTTTCGGCGCTAAGGATTTTGTAGATGGCCTTTGTCGACAGGAAATATTGCCTGGCCAACTCGGCGGCGGAACAGCCCGCCATGCGTCTGGCCCGAATCTCCCTGTTTCTCGCCCGGAGCGTCTCCCTGGTTTCCGTATGGGTACCCCACGGCAGCTTGCCGTCCTCTTTGCGCGGGATATAAAGACACTCGCCGTCTATGTACTGTTGAACCGCGCTCAACAAGGAGCGCGGCAAGACATCGCTCGCCTTCTTGTAGCTCATCGTGCTCCTCCCAAGCATCGTCAGGAACGAGCAAGAGCTCTTGCCGGGAAATCAATTCGTTGTGCAACAGCCCTTGCCATGCATAACGACAGAATCCATTGCTCTGAACATGAACACCTCTTGCGATGTTGGTTGTTTCCGACACGACGGATTGCCCTGCAGGTCGACAGAGCGCACGGCAAAGCCGGGGTCCGCCTGGCGCGTCGGCTGCGTCGCCCTCTCAGGCGGCCAGGCCCCTGCAGACCGGCAGCGCTCTGATTGCGCCTCTCGCGCCAGGCCAGGGTGACGGCGCGGCGCGCAAGCCGGACGGTCCTCAGCGCCGGGCGCTGAGCAGGAAGACGGGATAGCTTCGGGACTGGCCGTCCGGTCCGGGCTTCACCAGGCGGTGCACCTCGCGGGTGCGCACGCGCCCGAACCCGGCGTCGACGAAGAGCGAGGCAAGGGCCTCGGGCTCGAAGCCCTTGTGGAAGGCGTGCATGCCATTTCCGTGGAAGCTGCCGTCCTCCAGGGCCAGGTCGGCCACGGCCGCGCGGCCTCCCTCGGGCAGCAGGGCGTGGAAGGCGCGCACCGCCGCCCGTACGTCCTGCACGTGGTGCAGGACCATGGAGGCGGTCAGGGCCTCGGGCCGGGACAGCTCCCGGGGCCAGGCCTGCTCGAAACTCCAGAGCAGAGGGACCAGGGTGTCCAGCCCGGCCGCCCGGGCCTTTTCCCGCAGCACCTCCAGCATGGCCTCGGAGGTGTCGGCGGCCACCACGCGGGCCGCGCGCGGGGCCAGCCACAGGGAGACCAGGCCCGTTCCCGCGCCGTAATCCAGCACGGTGCGCGTGCCGTCCAGGCCGAGGGATTCGGCCATGGCCGCGCCCACCACGCGGGCCAGTTCCACGCGGGCGGGGTTGTCGTCCCAGGTGCTGGCCACCTGGTCGAACTGGGAGGGCCGGGCGGGGGCGTCTTCGAACATGGGCGGGCTCGCGTCAGCGGCCGCCCCGACAGGCGGGGCAGACGCCGTAGAGATACATTTTGTGGCGGGTCAGGGTGAAGCCGTGGCGGGCGGCCACCTCTTCCTGGAGTTTCTCGATGGTCTCGTCGAGCACTTCCACGTTGGCGCCGCAGCGCTCGCAGATCAGGTGGTCGTGGTGGCCCTCGTCCAGGTGGCGCTCGTAGCGGGTCACGCCGTCGCCGAAGTCCACCTCCTTGGCCACGCCCGAGCCCGAGAGCAGCTTGAGCGTGCGGTAGACCGTGGCCTGTCCGATGGTCTTGTAGGACTTCTTGACCTTCTCGTAGAGTTCCTCGGAGGTGACGTGACCCTCCTGGAGCAGGAACACGTCCAGGATGTGACGGCGCTGGGGCGTCATTTTAAGCCCTTCCTGGGCCGCGTAGTCGGCAAAGAGGACGTGGGGGTCTTTCATCGAGGGCTCCCGGGACGTTTTGCGCGCTCTATCCGTCTTGCAGGGGCATGTCAAACAAGGAACTCCAGGGGTTCCGCGGTGCCTGGGCCTCTAGAACAGGGTGAGCCCCAGGTCTCCCCCCATGGCCTGCACGGCGTCGGGGCGGCGCGTCATGAAGCGCTCCTCCCAGTCCAGCACATGGGCGGCCAGGGCCTGGAGCAGCGCGGGCTCCAGTTCCGGGAAGCGCCTGACGGTCTTGAGAAACTTGTCGCGCGTGAGGGCCATGGTCACGGTTTCTTCCAGGGCGCGCACGGAAAAGTTGGCCCGCCCGCCCAGGATCAGGGCCAGCCCGCCCAGGCTGTCTCCCTGTCCCAGGGTTTTCAGGACGACGCTCTCGCCCTCCGTCTGGCGCAGCACCTCCACGCGGCCGCAACTCAGGTAGTGGAAGGCGTCGGCGGTTTCACCCTGCCGGATCAGGTAGTCGCCCGGCTGATGGGTCTCAGCGGCGCTGAGGTAGGCCAGCACCTTGCACACGTCCAGGGGCACGCCGCCGAAGAGGGGCAGCTCCCGCAGGACTTCCAGGTAGTCAGCGTAGGCGCAGGAGCTAGTGTCCGGCTTTGTTTCCGTTGACGAGCTCATAGAGCATCCCCTTCTTGGCCATGAGTTCCAGGTAGGAGCCCGTTTCCACGAGCTGCCCGGCCTTCATCACCGCGATCTTGTCGTATCCCTTGATGGTGTCCAGACGGTGCACCACGGCGATCACCGTGGAGCGGCCCTTCCATTTGGAGTCGAGCAGGTTCTGGATGCGCGCCTGAGCGGCGTTGTCCAGGGCGGAGGTGGCCTCGTCCAGGAGCAGGAGCGGCGGTTCCTTGAGGAAGGCCCTGGCCAGGGCCACCTTCTGGCGCTGCCCGCCCGAGAGGCGGTCGCCTGCGGTGCCCACCTGGAAGTCCAGGCCCAGTTCCACGATGCGCTCCAGCATGTCCTCCTGGATGAGCAGGCTGATGATGGACTTGTTCACCCGGTCCACCACCTTGGAGCTTTCGCTCTTGAGCTTGCCGAAGAGGATGTTGTCCAGGATGGTCTGGGTGTGGATGTAGTTGTCGCGGCGGTAGAAGCTGACGCACTCCGGGTCATCCGCGGCGATGCGCTCCATGAAGAGGGCGCGCCCGCCCAGGAGCATGCGCTCGGCCATGTCGGGCAGGCGCACGATGCCGTGGCGGCCCGGTGCGAAGCGCAGGGCCAGGCGCAGGAGCATGGCCTTGCCCTGTTCGTCCTGGTCCATCACCTTGGCGCGCTCCAGGCGCTCGGCCAGCTGGGCGTAGGCCTCGAACTCCTCGGGGAGCACGGGGGTCTGCTCGAAGAAGGTGGCGTCGGCGTCCGGGACGTTCTTGAGGATGTCCACGGTCTGGACGGCAAGGTCGCGCCCCAGTTCCAGCAGGAGCAGCGTCAGGTTGGCCTCGTCCAGGAAGCGCAGGAAGTCGGGATTGCCGGCCAGATTCTCGGGGAGCCAGGCCTCCTCGTTGGGGTTGCCGAAGAGGATGTTGGCGGCCACCGAGGAGTGGTGCAGGTAGCGGCCCTCGTCGAAGAACTCCACCAGGCCGCGCAGCTCCTCGCCCTGGTCGGCGTAGTAGGCCTCGCGGATGGCGATGATCTTGGCCACCAGGTGTTCCTTGCGGCCCTTCTTGAACACGGTGTTCAGGCCGAAGCGCAGCACGTCCAGGAACAGGCCCACCTGCTGGGTGACCTCGATGAGCCGGTCCAGGCTGGGTTCGTTGCCGACGGGGTCGAGCCCCTTGGAGACGAAGCGCGCGTTCACGGAATAGAGCAGGTTCTCCTTGATGGAGCCCTCGAAGATGAAGGGGTGCTGGGGCACGAAGCCCATGTTCTCGGCCAGGTCGGACTTGGCCATGGCGGCCACCTCCTGGCCGCCCACCTGGCAGGATCCGGAGGAATACTTGTAGATCTGGGCGATGCACAACGCCAGGGTGGATTTGCCCGAGCCCGAGAAGCCCACCAGGGCCAGATGCTGTCCGGGCTCCACGTCCACGCTCACGCCCTTGAGCAGGCGGATGCCGCCCGGGGCTTCCATGACCAGGTCCTTCACCTCCACCTTGCCGGGCAGCGCCAGGGGCGCGCGCTCCTCGGCGGGCTCCAGGGCGAACTCGCAGTCTTCCGCGAAGTATTCCATCACGCGGTTGTAGCTGACGGTGGCGTCCTGGTAGGTCTGGTAGAAGTCCATGAGCTCCTTCCAGGGGTCGTAGAGCTTGTCGTTGGCCGAGAGGAAGGCCACCAGCGCGCCCAGGTCGAAGCGGCCGTTGATGGCCAGCCAGCCGCCCACAAGGAAGAGCACGAAGGGGCCCAGGGACTGGAAGAAGTTGTTGGAGTTCTTGATGCCGAACTTCCAGAGGTTCCAGCGCAGGCGCACCTTGAACTGCTTGTCGGTGATGGCCCCGAAGCGGGCGTTCTCGTGGCGGAAGGAGGCGTTGCCGTGGATTTCGTGGATGCCCTGGACCGTTTCGCCGATCATGGTGGACATCTTGCGCCCGGTGTCCACGCGTTCACGGTTGGCGGCGTTGGAGCGCTTCTGCATCATGGGCACGAAGATGAGCGCCAGGGGGTAGAGCACCATGGAAAGCCCGGCCAGCAGGGGATTGAGGTAGAAAAGATACCCGGCGAATGCCAGAAGCGTGAGGATGTTGGTGACGGGCACGGCGATGGCCTGGCCGATGAAGTCGCCCGCGTTGGCCACCTCGGTGACCAGCGAGGAGACGATCATGCCCGGGCTGGCCTTGCGGAAGAAGCCGATGGGCAGCGTGAGGATGTGGGCGTAGAGCTTCTTGCGCATGTCGGCCAGGGCTTCCTGGCCGATGTAGGTCTGCAGGGCGTTGATGGCGAACTTCAGGGCCGAGGCGCTCACCACGGCGGCGAGGTAGTAGCCGCAGTACATGATGAGCAGATGCACCTTCTGCTGCCCGATGGCCTCGTTGATGATCTTCTTCTGCATCTCCAGCGGCAGCACGCGGATGGCCACCGTGACCACGATGACCGCCAGCAGGATGCCCTGGAGCTTCATGTTGCTGGTGAACACCCAGGAGATGAGCGAGCGTTTGTAGATCTTGTCCGGCAGTTCGGGCGTGAGCGGCATGGCGCGGCCTTTGGTTGGCGTTTGCCCCGTGATGCCCCGAATCCGCCGGATTGGCAACACTCGCCCGCGTTTTCCGCCGTCCCCACTTTCCCCTGGATTCCGCCCCCCTGCGCGCGCTATCCTGCCGGGAGCGCCCAACGCCTGCACACAGGAGCCCCCATGCCCATGCCCCCCCTGCACTCCTGGTGGTCCGACCGCATCAAGGCCATGCGCCGCGACAAGCTGCGCACGGCCCTGCAGGGCGTGGCCTACCTGCTGGCCATCGCCTGGATGGACTACGCCACGGGCTACGAGATCAACCTCACGGTGGTCTACGTGACGCCGCTGATCATGCTCACGGTGGCCGGGGGCTGGCGGGTGGGCGTGGCCACGGCCTTCGCCTGCGCCCTTTCGGTGGAGTTCACCGACTGGCTGGCCGGACGGCGCTACGACCAGTGGGCCTTCCACGCCTACAGCTTCGTCTCCCACAGCCTGTCGTACCTGTCGTTCCTGCTGCTCATCGTGCAGCTCCTGAACCTCTGGGACCGCGAGCGGGCCATGGCCGGGCTGGACCCGCTCACCGGGCTCAACAACCGGCACGGCTTCCTGGGCCTGGCCGAGGAGCGCCTGCACGCCTGGGCCAGGGAGAAACAGCCCGCGGTAATGACGGTGTGGAACCTGGCGCGGCTGCGGGATGTGAACGCGCGCTTCGGGCACGACAAGGCCGACGCCCTGCTCCTGAGCGCGGCCGACGCCCTGCGCGACGCCCTGCCCGGCGCGGTGGTGGGGCGCACGGGCTCCGACCGCTTCGCCGCCCTGGCCACGGCCCGGGAGCTGGGCAACCTGCACGAGCGCCTCCACGCCGTGGAGGAGGCCCTGGCCCGCGCCGCGCGCCACGTGGGCGTGCCCCTGGCGCTGCGCAACGCCCACCTCCCCCTGCCGCCCCGGAGGCTCACCCCCGACGAGGTGGCCAAGCGCCTGGACGAACTGCTCGACCGCGTGGGCTGAACCCGGCCTCCCCCTCCAGGGACGGCCTTCCCGGCATCCTCTGCGCGCCTTACGGGCAGGAGATCTGTTCGTAGACCTTCCGGCCGTTGCGGACCACCTCGCGGTAGCACCTGTTCTCCACTACGTAGACCTTCTCCCTGGACGAGTTGGAGATGGCCACGGCCGTGGCCGGAAGCGCCGTGAGCATGGCCCCCAGGGCCATACCGGCCGCCACGCCGGAGCCCGGCGCATAGCCGTATCCGCCGTAGTAGCCCGGGGCCACGGGAACGGGCACGGGAACGGCCGCCGGAGGGGCCACCCAGCCGCGCGGGGCGGCCACCACGTTGCCGTTGGGACCGCGCGCGGCCGCCCCGTAAGGGCCGCGCGCCGCCGCCGCGCCGCCCGGGCCACGCGCCGCCGCGTTGCCCCGGGGCCCACGCACGGCCTCTCCGCCGTGGGGCCCCCTGGCGGCCACCCCGCCCCTGGGGCCCTGCACCGCCACCCCGCCTCGCGGCCCTGTGGCCACGCTGCCGCGCGCTGCCGTGTAGCCGCCCCTGGGGCCGCCACCCCGGCGCTGGGCCATGGCGAAGTCCGCCACGACCAGCCACTGGGCCGCAACGAAGAGCACGGTGAAGAGCGCCGCGCACCACACCGCGCCGGGGGCGGCTCCTGGCGCAGGCCCGGACACGGCTCCGCAGGCCGGGCCCGAAGCGGGGCCGGGTGCGACTCCGGTGGACGCCTCGACGCGCACGTTCCATCCGTCGGGGATGTTCATGGCGTCCTCCTACTGTTTGCCCGGCTGCTTGCCGGTGATGATGGCGTCGTCGCGCACGGCACCGGCCGGAGGCTCGAACTCGAAGGAGCCGGCGGGCTGCGGGCCGCCCTTCCAGTTCGAGAGCACGGCCGAGAACTGGGGCGCGCCCGCCTGGCGCTTCTCGGTGATGACGATCTTGCGGGGATAGGGCGTGGCGGAGTCTTCTACCCATATCTGCCAGTCCACGTCCTTGCCCAGGAAGAAGAGCTGGTCGCAGACCGCCCCCCCCACCTTCGCCTTGCCCACGTAGTAGCTGGACTCGGGCTTGAGCCTCTCGCAGGGCTTGTTGGAGATCAGGTCGCCCAGGGTGGACTCGATGCCGTAGGTGGCGGACAACATGTCCATGAGGGCGTCGGCGTCCATGGCCGCCGGGAGCTGGGCGTAGGCCTTGCGGTCGGGCAGGAGGAGGCTGAAGGCCTTGCCGTCGAACACGGAAAGCACCTGGATGTCGTCGCCGTCGGTGACGATGCGGAAGGCCCCGGGCCGCCGCACACGCACCTCCATGCGCCTGCCGGTCTGCACTTTGGAGCCGTCGCCGTAGACCTTGTCCAGGGTGATGTCCGCTTCGAAGGAGTACTCCCCGAGCGCGGCGAGGGCCTGGCAGCTCTTTTCCAGGAGCGAGACGGCCCTGGCGTCCACGTCGGGGGCCTGAGGTTTCTTCTTCTCCTTGGCCTGGACGGGCAGGCAGACGCAGAGCGACAGGGCGAGGACAGCCAGGACGCCGGACACGGCCTTCGCGCGATGGTGCATGGGGTTGTTCTCCTTGAGGGCGCGCCTGGGACGCGCAAGGTTTTCCATTCCTGCCCCGTTACTCCCATCCAGCGAGGGACGCAACACGATCGCCGCCCCCCTTCCGGCCAGAAGCTCCCTGCCCCGATTTCCCGGCCTTGACTTCCCGGCCCGCGCCCGCAATATCCCCCCATGCGTCTCCACGTGTCCCTGCGCCTGCGCATCTACCTGGTCCTGGGCCTTCTGCTCACCGTCACCGTGGGCGGCGGGGCCTTCATGCTCTGGTACGGCACCCGCATCCAGACGTTCCTCTCCGGCGTCTTCGACCGCCAGGTCCACGCCCTCGACGCGGCCATGCGCCTGGAAAGCTCCCTGGCCGCCCAGCGCGGCTTCATCACCTACTACTCTCTGGACTTCGACAGATCCTGGCTGGACCGCCTGAACGAGCAGCAGGCCGCCTTCGAGCGCGAACTCTCCAAGGTGCGCTCCTTCGTCAACGACGAGGACGCCCGACGCATCATCAACGACATCGAGTCCGGCTTTCTGCGCCTCACCCTGGAGCGCGAGCGGGTGGTGGAGCTGCTCGACGCGGGCAACCGCCAGGGCGCGAGCCTCATCCACGCAGCGGCCCGCAAGCGCTTCGATGCGCTGATCACCCAGTGCGAGCTCTTCCTCGATTCCCTGCGCTCGGGCTTAAGCCGCGACCGCGCCGAGGGCATCGGCCGCATGGAACTGGCCAACAACCTGGCCACGGCCTTCGTGCCCTTCACGCTCCTTCTGGGCCTCGTGCTGGCCCTGGTGCTCTCGCGCCAGATCCTGGAGCCCATCCGCCGCCTCGCCGTGGGCGAGGACCAGCCCGCAGGCCCCGACGAGGTGGCCGCCCTGGAGACGCGCATGCACGGCCTGCTGGAGCGCGCCGTGCAGGCCCGCTCCAAGCTCGAAAAGAGCCAGGCCACCCTCAAGGCCGCCGAGCGCATGGCCACCGTGGGCAAGATGGCCGCAGGCGTGGCCCACTCCATCCGCAACCCGCTCACCTCCGTGAAGATGCGCCTCTTCTCGCTCCAGCGTTCCCTGGACCTCAGCGAGAACCAGCGCGAGGACTTCGAAGTGATCTCCCAGGAGATCAAGCACCTGGACCTGATCATCCAGAACTTCCTGGAATACGCCCGCCCCCCCAAGCTCACGCTGGCGCGCTCCTCGCCCTCCGACGTGACGGCCGCCGCCGTGCAGCTCCTCCGCCCGCGCCTGGACGCCCAGCGCATCACCGTGCACGTGGAGCGCGAGGAGCCCATCCGCCCCATCCTCATCGACCCCGAGCAGCTCAAGGAGGTGCTCGTGAACCTCTTCGCCAACGCCATGGACGCCATGCAGGGACCCGGGACCATCACCGTGGACGAGTCCGAAGGCTTCATGGAGCCCATGGGCCGCGTGGCCGTGCTGAGCGTCTCCGATTCCGGCCCCGGCGTGCCCGAGGAGGAGCGCGAACGCGTCTTCGAGCCCTTCCACACCACCAAGGAGGAAGGCACGGGACTGGGCCTGCCCATCGCCCGGCGCATCGTCACCGAGCACGGCGGCAGCCTCTCGCTCACCCAGGCCAAGGGCGGCGGGGCCAAGTTCACCATCACCCTGCCCTTCGACTCCGAATCCCAGGGGAGGGCCAGATGGAACTAGCGCGCGCCGAGGGCCGCGGGGAGGCACGCCCGTGAGCGTGATCCTCGTGGTGGACGACGAACCCGGCCTGCGCCAGAGCTTCGCCCGGCTCATCGAGCAGGAGGGCCACCAGGCCCTCACCGCCGCTTCCGGCGAGGAAGGCGTCGCCTCGCTTGCCGACAAGAAGCCCGACCTGGTGGTCATGGACGTGCGCATGCCCGGCATCTCCGGCCTGGAGGCCCTGGCGCGCATGAAGGCCGCAGACCCGGGCACCCCCGTGATCATCATGACCGCCTACGGCGACACCGGCACGGCCATCGAGGCCGTGAACAAGGGCGCGTTCGACTACATCCTCAAGCCCTTCGACATCCCCGAGATGCTTGGGCTCATCCAGCAGGCCCTGGACGCCTCCAGCCAGGCCCGGGGCTCCAAAGCCAAGGACGCCGGGGAGGCCCCCAGCGTGAGCCTCGTGGGCCAGAGCCGCGCCATGCGCGAGGTCTACAAGCAGCTGGGCCGCGTGGCCGCCACCGAGGCCACGGTGCTCATCCAGGGCGAGTCCGGCACGGGCAAGGAGCTGGCCGCCCGGGCCGTGTGGAGCTACTCGCCCCGCAAGAACCGGCCGTTCGTGGTGGTGAACTGCGTGGCCATCCCGGAATCGCTGCTGGAAAGCGAACTCTTCGGCCACGAGAAGGGCGCGTTCACCGGGGCCTCCCAGCGCCGCGCGGGCAAGATCGAGCAGGCCCAGGGCGGCACCGTGTTCCTGGACGAGATCGGAGACATGCCCCTGCCCGTGCAGGCCAAGCTCCTGCGCCTGCTCCAGGAGAAGCAGATCGAGCGCCTGGGCGGCAAGGGTCCCGTGCCCGTGGACGTGCGCATCATCGCCGCCACCAACCGCGACCTCGAGGCCGCCATGGCCGAAGGCCGCTTCCGGGAAGACCTCTACTACCGCCTCCAGGTGGTGCGCATCGTCCTGCCGCCCCTGCGCGAACGCAAGGAAGACCTCGCCCAGCTGGCCGCCCACTTCCTGGGGCTTCACGCCCGGGCCATGAACGCCCGCGACCCCGGCATCACCCCCGGCGGGCTGGCAGCCCTGGAAGACCACGCCTGGCCCGGCAACGTGCGCGAACTCTCCAACGTGCTCAACAAGACCCTCATCTTCAGCCGGGGCCTGGCCATCTCCGCCGACGACGTGCGCGCGGCCATCGCCGGGCGCACGCCTGCGGAATCCCACGGCCTCGCCGCCGACGCGGAGGGCTCGATGGACGCCTGGGTGCGCGCCGTGGTGGCCGCCGGAGGGCCGGACCTCCACAACCGCGCGGTGGACCGCGTCTCGGCCCTGGTGGTGGCCGAGGCTCTGCGCGTCTCGGGGGGCAACCGCACCCACGCCGCAAGGCTTTTGGGACTCTCGCGCCCCACCCTGCTGGCCAAGATGGACAAGCTCGGGCTGGTGGTGGAGGCCCAGGTGCGCGTGGGCGACGTGCTCTCCTGAGGGGCGGCCCGCCTCCGCAACCAACAGCCCGCCAACCGCGAGGAGGCGCTTCATGACCGACGAGACCAAGGCGTTCCTGGAGGTCCTGGACCTGGGCGGCGAGCCCTACGGCATGCATTACACCGACGCGGAACCCGCCTCGGGCCACGCGCCCAAGGCCGGACCGCCCGTCTCGCGGGAGCTGGAGCAGGCCGGAGCCATCGACTGGCAGGCCGTGTGGGGCAACTTCTCCTGCGTGCTGGGCAACCTCTGGCTGGCCCGGCGCAAGAACCTCCCGGCGTATTTCGAGGCCGCCCGGTACGGCTGTCCCGGGGGTTCCTTCTACTTGGGCTTCCACGCCCCGCAGCTGGATTTCATCACCTGCTACGTGAGCACGGGCGTTCCGGGGACGCCCGTGCACGGCGAGCGCTACCTGCCGGACCCCGCCACGGCGCGCCGCCTCTTCGAGGAGATCCCGCCGCGCAAGGCCCCGGCCCGCTTCTGCGTGTTCAAGCCCCTCAGCGCCTTCGAGCCCGGCGAAACCCCGGAGACCATCACCTTCTTCGTGCGTCCGGAGCAGCTCTGCGGCCTGGGCTTCCTGTCGAGCTTCGTCACCGGCGACTTCGAGGCCCTCATGAGCCCCTTCGGCGCGGGCTGCGCCTGCATGACCACCTGGCCCCTGCACTATCTCGCGCAGGGGAGGCTCAAGGCCGTGCTGGGCGGGCTGGACCCCTCGGAGCGCAAATTCCTGGCCACCGACGAACTGACCGTCACCGTGCCCAAGGCCCTCTTCGACCAATTCGTGGAGCGCTGGCGCGACTCCTACCTGACCACGGACACCTGGGCGGGCATCCGCAAGAAGATCGCCCGCAGCGCCGAGGCCTGGGCAAGGGGCAAGGGCGGGGAGTAGCCGCAAAACGAACGGCCGGGCAGCGCGCCCGGCCGTCGATTCCTGCTGGAGTCCCCGAAGCGGCTCAGCCCAGGGCCTTGGGCGCGTCGCCGCCCTCCAGGCTCATGGAGCCGATCACCTCGCGCAATTCGGAAGCCACCTGGGCCACCTCGCGCGACATGCCCGCCAGCTCGCTCATGGTGGCGGCGGTCTGGCCCGCGATGGCGTTCACATCCACCACGGTCTGGTTGATCTCCTCCGAGGCGGCGGACTGTTGCTCGGCGGCGGTGGCGATGGCGCGCACCATGTCGGCGGTGCCCGCAGCCACCTGGACGATGCCCATGAGCGACTCGCCGGCGCCCTTCACCAGGTCCGCGCCCTTCTCCACGCGCGCCCCGGCCTCGTCCATGAGGTCGATGTTGCGCCGCGCGCCCTCCTGGATGCCGCTCACGGCGGCGTGCACGTCCTTGGTGGCGGCCATGGTCTTTTCGGCGAGCTTGCGCACCTCGTCGGCCACCACCGCGAAGCCCCTTCCGGCCTCGCCCGCGCGGGCGGCCTCGATGGCGGCGTTGAGGGCCAGGAGGTTGGTCTGGTCGGCGATGTCGGTGATGAGGTTCATGATGGCCCCCACGTCCTGGGCCTTGCCGCCCAGCAGATGGAGGCTTTCGGCCATGGCCCGGGTCTGGTCGCGCACGTCCATGATGGCCCGGATGGATTCCTCGGCCACGGCGCTGCCGCGCTGGGCGTTTTCGCGGGCCTGCTCGGCGCTCCGGGCCGCATTGGAGGCGTTGCGCGCCACTTCGAGCACCGAGGCGTTCATCTGCTCCACGGCCGTGGCGGCCTCCTGGATGCGATGGCGCTGGTGCTCGGTGCCCTTGCTGGCCTCGTCGATGCGGTCGAGCAGATGCCCGGAGGTCCCGGCCAGGTGCTGGGCCACGGCCTCCGCGCGCTGACCGGCCTGGGCGATCACCTGGTTCTGGGCCTCGATGCGCCGCTGCTGCTCGCGGATGGGCGTGATGTCGTTCCAGAAGGTGATGGAGCCCATGAGCCTGCCGTCCATGTCGAAAAACGGCGTGGAGGACACGGTGATCGAGAGGCCCTTGCCCGAGGCCGTCTGCACCTGGCGCTCGCCGTGCTGGGCCGTCTGGGTCTCGATGGCCAGCTCGGAGACGGTCTTTCGGTTCACGTCGTTCCAGAAGAAGACGCCCGTGCGCATGCCCTGGTAGAGCTTGAGGTCGAAGGGCTTTTCGAGCAGCTCGCACATCTGGCGGTTCACCCAGACGATGCCCCTGTCCGGCCCCACGATGACGCAGGGCGTGGGAATGCCCGCCAGCACGCCCTCGGAGAAGCCCAGCTTGTCCTTGAGCTGGCCCACCATGGAGCGGATGTCCCCGGCCAGTACGGCCAGTTCGTCGCTGCGCGGGTCCTCGAAGCGTGGGGAGTAGTCGCCCTGGGCCACCTGCTCGGTCTGTCCGGCCAGGGACTTGATGCGCCGGATGAAGAGCACGCCCACGGCCCACACGGTCACGCCGATCAGGCAGACCAGCCCGGCCAGGCCCACCCCCGCCGAACGCACGATCTGGGCGCGCATGGCGTCCATGGGGGCCGTCACGTCGGAGAAGAGCACCATCTGGCCCAGGATGGGCTCGGAATCGCCGTGGCAGTGGTGGCACTTGCGCTGGTTGGGCACGGAGATCACCCGGGCCAGGAACTTCTTGTCGCCCTTGTCCACGAACACCGACTCGCGCACCGCCTCCTTGAGGCCGCGCCGGTGCAGGCCTTCCAGCTCGGGGCTGGAGAACACCTGGGCGAAATCCTTGCGCACGGCGGCTCCGTCGGTGCTGTAGGTGACGTTGCCCGTGTAGGAGGTCATGTGGGCCGAAAGGTCCTTGAACTTGCTGCGGATGGCCTGGAACTCCGCGATGGTGCCCTTGTTGTCGCCCACGATCATGGGCTTCTCGATGCCCATGTAGGCCAGGTCGGCCTCGGTCTCGGCGGCGTGTCGGATCTGGTCGGTGACCAGGTCGCGTGTTCCGGCGGCCTCGAAGGCCATGATCACGGCCACGGCCGCGAGGGAGATGGCCGCGATCACCAGGGAGAGCTTGGCGTTGATGGAGCGTGCGATCAGGTGCATGCCGGCCCTCCTAGTGCGCGCCCGAGTAGATCAGGGGCTTGAAGCGGAAGTCTTCCACGCGCTCCTTGTTGTGGCAGGCGGTGCAGCTCTGGGTGTCGGGGCGTCGCGTGATGTCCTTGCGTTCGCCCGAGGCGGCGTGCGCGCCTCCGGGGCCGTGGCAGGTCTCGCAGCCCACCTCGGCCAGGTCCGGCGTGGCCTCCAGGCTGGTGAAGCCGCCCGCTCGGCCGTAGCCGGTGGTGTGGCATTCGTAGCACTGGCGCAGTTCGCGCTCCTTGAGCTTGGGGCGCATGATGGCCACGGAGTCCCAGGAGTGGGCCTTCTTGGAATACTGCTTGAAATTTGTGAATTCCTTCTCATGGCACTGGGCGCAGGCCTTGGACCCCACATAGGCAGGCTCCCCCGCCGCCAGGACCACGCCAGAAAAACCTACCGTCAGCACCCCGAACAGCAACCACACCCACCGAACCATGAGGATGCCCCCTTCCCCTACGTATGCTGAACGCCTCCTCTTCCGTTCGCTGCACCATTTTGTCAAGCTATTGTGACAAACTTCTCAATTGACATATTCACCGGTCCCCTCCCTCTTTTCAGAACGCCCGCCCATGGGTAAGAAAGACCCCCACCAACACCAAGGAGCAGCCCATGACCGCCGCCCCCCTCGACCTCTTCGCCCGCTGCCGGGCGGAATTCGCCGCCGGACCCGAACCCCGCTTCGTCACGGTGGAGGACGCATGGTTCCTTTCCGTTGACGGCATCGGCAGGCCGGGCGAGCCCCGCTTCCGGGAGGGCCTGGCGGCCCTGTACACCGTGGCCAGGGCCCTGCGCGCCCAGGCCAAGGCGGAGGGGCGGCCCTTCGTCCTGCCCCGTCTGGAGGGGCTCTACAGCCTGGAGCCCGGCTACGGCGACTTCGACGCCGCACCCTCCCAGGCCTGGCAGTGGACCCTCTGCCTGCGCGCCCCGGACTTCGTGGGCGACAACATCCTCTGGCCCCTCAAGGAGGCGCTCCTGGCCAAGGGCAAACCGCCCCTGACGCGCCGGGTGAAGCTCATCGGCTTCGGGGAAGGGCGCTGCGCCCAGGCCCTCCACGTGGGGCCGCGCCACGAGACGCGGGCCGTTCAGGAGGCCCTGGCGGCCTTCATCGCGCGCGAGGGCTTCGCCCCCTCGGGCCGCCGTCACGAAATCTACCTGAGCGACCCCCTGCGCACCCCGCCGGAGCGCCAGCGCACCATTGTGCGCTACCCCGTGGTCTGAGCCTGAAGCGCGGCCCGGCTGACCGGGTGCAGCCTGCCCGGTCCGCGCGGCCCCTTCCACGCGCGCGGAATCAACCCGGGGCGCGCGGCGCTCTCCTCCCGCAGACAGCGCGTTTACCAACCGTAAAAAATGCTGACACCCAGGCGGCCCGCCCCTCGGCGGGCCGTCTTCTTTCTCACAACATTCCGGCATGTTGCCGATCCGCGCATCCGGCACGCCCTTTGCCTACGCCAGACCATGGCCACAGCCGCATCCAACCCGCCAACGGTGATCCTCGCCGACCGCAACCGGCACATCCGGGAGCTTCTGGCGCGCGAGTTCGCCCGGGAGGGATACGCGGTGAAGGGCTGCGGACTGGGCAGGGAGGCGGCGCTTCTGGCCGCCGCCGAGGGCGACATCCTGGTGGTGGACGGCGAACTGCCGGACATGGACGCCGGGCGCGTGGTCCGCGAGGTGCGCCGGGTCAGGCCGGGGCTTCCCGTGGCGGTGTACGCCCACGAGGAGGACGAGGCGCGGCCCTGCCTGGGCCAACCGATGGTTTTCTATGTCCCCAAAGGGGACGATCCGGCGGGGCTGGTGAAGGCCGTGCTGGAAGCGTTGAGGGCGCGGCCGACGGGACCTGCCGGATAAGGGGCGCAAGGGCGCGGCGGGTCCCCGGGGGAACAACCCCGAGGATGGAACAATGACTAGGCAACGGAGGTGTTACCGGATGCGATTCTTCAGGGAAGTCTACAATTTCATGATGGAAGGAGCGCGGGCCCACGCCAAGTGGGACTACGAAGTCTCCATGAACATCATCCAGAACCGCAAGAAACTCCTGGTTCTTGCGGTCCTGGCCCTGCCCATCCTGGGCTTCAGCTTCGTCGAGGCGGCGGACGTGATCGGCGGAAAGACCGCCTACATGCCCTCCTACTACAACACCACCATCTTCCTGGCCTCCATCGGCGTGGGCCTGGCCGCCGGCCTGATCACGGGCTGCATCGGCGCGGGCGGCGGCTTCATCATCACCCCGGCGCTCATGGCCGCGGGCGTGAAGGGCATCCTGGCCGTGGGCACGGACCTCTTCCACATCTTCGCCAAGGCCATCATGGGCACGGCGGTGCACAAGAAGCTGGGCAACGTCTCCGTGAAGCTGGCCCTGGGCTTCCTGCTGGGCTCGGGTTTCGGCGCGGTGGCGGGCGGCACGCTCAACAAGATGCTCTACGACTCCGACCCGCTCATGTCGGAACTGTTCATCTCCACCATCTACGCCGTGCTCCTGGGCTTCCTGGGCTTCTACGGCGCCTATGACTTCCTGAAGTCCCGCAAGGGCGAGGAAGGCGGCGACTCCCACGGCGGCCCCGCCGGCGGCGGCGTGCCTCCCCTGGCCCAGAAGGTCCAGGCCCTGAAGATCCCCCCCATGATCACCTTCGACGAGGACTTCGTCCCCGGCGGCCGTCAGCTCTCCATGTGGGTGATCGCCTGCGGCGGCTTCATCGTGGGCGCCCTGGCGGCCATCATGGGCGTCGGCGGCGGCTTCATCACCTTCCCCATGTTCGTGTACGTCTTCGGCGTCTCCTCCATGACCACCGTGGGCACGGACATCCTCCAGATCATCTTCACCGCCGGCTTCGCGGGCATCGCCCAGTACGCCGTGTACGGCTTCGTGTTCTACACCCTGGCCATGGGCATGCTCATCGGCTCGCTCCTGGGCATCCAGGTGGGCGCGCTGGTGACCAAGGTGGTCAAGGGCGTTCACATCCGCGGCTTCTACGCCCTGTCCATCATCTCCGGCTTCATCAACCGCGCGGCCACCCTGCCCAAGAAGCTCACCGAGCTGGGCTACCTGGGCTGGTCCCCCGAACTCAACAACATGATCGAATACGTGGGCAACATCGTGTTCTGGGTCAGCGTCGGGCTCTTCGGCGTGTGGGTGTTCGGGAAGTTCTTCGCCAACATCTCCATGCTGCGTGGGGAGGAATAACCAATGACCATCACCAACAAATCCGCTTTCGGCAAGGGCCTCGCCCTCATGGTCAGCTTCTGCGCCGTGTTCGTCCTGATCATGTCCCCCCTGTTCAAGGACCAGAACGGCAAACCCCAGACCGGCCTCGAGTTCGCCGACGAGTTCTTCAACAAGCTCTCCAAGAACTCCTCCGACTACTTCGACCAGGTGAAGGACACCGCCGCCAAGCAGAAGGGCAAGCAGCTCGCCGTGACGGCCCCCATCGCCAAGCCCGACATCAAGGACGAGCCCGACGCCGCCAAGGCCCAGGCCAAGGCCAACCAGGACGCCCAGGAGATCGCCAAGGCCCTCCAGGCCGCCGGGGCCCAGGTGGAAGTGAAGGACAACGTGCTCACCGTGAAGGCCGACCTGGGCGCCATACTGGAATTCACCACGAGCAAGAGCCAGTTCGCCTTCGGGCTGGTGGGCGCCGAGGCCGACAAGCCCGACAACCTGGCCCTGCGCAAGACCCTCAAGAACCTCTGGAAGGGCTACGCGGCCATGATCAAGCCCCTCCAGAAGGACGGCAAGGTGGCCGAGGCCAAGGCCCTGGACACCGTGATGAAGAAGGGCATCGAGCCCGCCTACAACTTCTACGGCATCGTGGGCGAGCCCGTCTCCAGGAACATCTTCCTGCTCACCTTCCTGCTGGCCTTCTACGTTGTCTACACCATGTGGTACGGCTACGGCATCTTCTTCATGTTCGACGGCATCGGCCTGTCCATGAAGAAGTCCAAGAAGAAGCACTAGAATTCCATAAACCCTAACCCCCCCATGCAGAGGCCGCCCCCGGGCGGCCTCTCGCTTTGGGGGAACTCCTGCGGGCGGCGCGACAGGCGCACCGGACGGGTCTTCCGACGGAACGTCCCGGCCAAGCCTGCGGGCCGGGCTTGCCATCCTCCTCCCGGTTCATGCTACAAGGGCGTCAGCACCCGGCGTCCTCCCGGACGGACCGGCGCCATTCTCTCCCCGAGGTGACCCATGGCCGGACACTCCCTCCCTCCGATCCTTTTCACGCCCTTCACCGTGCGGGGCGTCACCCTGAAGAACCGCATCGGCGTCTCGCCCATGTGCCAGTACAGCTCCACGGACGGCCTGCCCACGCCCTGGCATCTGACCCACCTGGGCAGCCGCGCTGCGGGCGGCGCGGGTCTGGTGTTCGTGGAGGCCACGGCCGTTACGCCCGAGGGGCGCATCTCCCCGGGCGACATGGGCCTGTGGAGCGACGCCCACGCCCGCGCCCTGGCCCCCGTGGCCGAGGCCGTCCGTCTGCTGGGGGCCGTGCCCGCCATCCAGCTGGCCCACGCCGGGCGCAAGGCCAGCTGCCTGCCGCCCTGGGCAGGCGGCGCGCGCATCGCAGACCCGGGTGCGGGCGGCTGGACCGTGCAGGCCCCATGCCCCCTGCCCTTCAACGAGTCCGACCCCCTGCCCGCTCCCCTGGACCTGTCGGGCATCGCCGCCGTGAAGCGGGCCTTCGCGGACGCTGCGCGCCGCGCCGTGGATGCCGGATTCGAGATCATCGAGCTGCACGCGGCCCACGGCTACCTGCTGCACCAATTCCTCTCGCCCCTCTCCAACGTGCGCGCGGACGCCTACGGCGGCAGCCTGGAGAACCGCATGCGCCTGGCCCTGGAGACGGCCCGGGCCGTCCGCGAGGCCATCCCGGAGTCCATGCCACTGTTTACGCGCGTCTCGGCCACGGACTGGGTGGGGGGCGGCTGGGACCTGGAGCAGACGGCGGTCCTGGCCGGGAGGCTCCGGGAGGCGGGAGTGGACGTGGTAGACGTGAGCACCGGCGGGCTCGTGCCCTACGCGAAGATCCCCGTGGGGCCGGGGTTCCAGGTCCCCTTCGCCCGGGCCGTGCGCGAGCGCGCGGGCGTGCCCACCTGCGCCGTGGGGCTGATCACCGAAGCCGCCCAGGCCGAGGAGGTGCTGGCCTCGGGCGCGGCGGACATCGTGCTCCTGGGCCGGGAGATGCTGCGCGAGCCTTACTGGGCCATCAAGGCCGCCCAGGCCCTGGGCGTGGAGCCGGACTGGCCCGTGCAGTACGGGTACGCTGTAATAAAACGCTAGCTTGACACACCAAACGCAGGAATCCGACGAAGCAGTCTCAAACTGCGCCACTGGGGCGGTAATGTCCGGTGATGAGCAACATTGTACACCATCACTGTTCCCACCTGACAAACCGCCAAGCACAGGCGATTCTTGACTAATATGGCAACAGTTCTCTTGACAAAACTTATACTGGACAAATGGAGACAACAAAACTATACCGTAGAAGCTGAACAACGAGAAAATACATGCGCTTCAAGAACCAATTGACAGTCATTGAGAACCTTGACTTCAACGACACTACAGCGTTGCGCTCTTTCATCGCCAACGATTTTCAGCTACTCAAGGAATCTTTCGCCTATGCGATTTTAATGTTGAACAATGTCAATATATATCTTGTTGATGACGAATTTAAGATATTATTCTGGCCAAAGCTACTCGAGAACACTTACGGCTACAGTAAGAATTTTGTGCATAACATCAATGTATTCGATGTTTTGCAGACCGAGACGAGAGAATCGATCGCCGAAATACATCAGGCGATGAGCTGCAATGGAGAGTGGCGTGGGGAGCTCAGGCACAAAAGCAATACCAACGACGCTGTCCATGTCATGAGTCACTGGACGAAAATTCAAAGCACTAACTCGCACAGCCCTATATATATTGTCGATGAATCAGACA
The DNA here is from genome assembly GCF_058402725.1 of Fundidesulfovibrio sp. Classification (NCBI taxonomy): domain Bacteria; kingdom Pseudomonadati; phylum Thermodesulfobacteriota; class Desulfovibrionia; order Desulfovibrionales; family Desulfovibrionaceae; genus Fundidesulfovibrio; species Fundidesulfovibrio sp. The sequence goes on from NZ_JBZVFJ010000002.1 coordinate 59,963, forward strand.
TAGGCGAGTTAAAACGTCTCGAGGACATAAGAAATCTCTCGTTCAGCATGATGAAACACGACATCAAGTCTCCATTGAGCGGGATTCTCAATGCCACGACACTAATGCTCGCTGAGGGATGTAAAACATGCCATTCCCCAGAGAAAGAGTTTCTTGAACTTATTTACGACTCATCAAAAAGAACCCTCGAGCAAGTTGAGCGTTATTTTCTTTACCTCAACCTGGAAAACAAAAGCTACACAACGAACATCACGCCCAGGGATATTCGCGAGGTTTTTACAGGTATTGTTAACAGCTTATTGGCATTGCACTCGCAAAAGAAAATCACCACCAAACTAATCATCAACCCCGGACTGGAATCCTCGTGCGATTCTTGGCTTTTCCCGTTTGACACCGCGCTCCTGGAGATTGCCACCAGCAATCTCTTAAAAAATGCCTACGAGGCAGCCCCGTCCGGAAGCACTGTGGAAATCAAATGCGTCGTCTCTGAAGACTGCCTAATATGCTGCATAGAAAATGAAGGAGCCATACCCAATTCTATCCGAAACAAGTTTTTTGAAAAATACATTTCTGCTGGAAAGAAATTCGGAACAGGACTAGGATCCTACATAGCAAAGCGAGCCGTTGAAGCCCATGGCGGGAATATTTCCATGCTTGTGCTCAATGACAAGCAAACAAGAATCACGTTTACCATACCAAATTCTATGAACAACAGTAAATGCTGACTTTGAAGTGACCATCTGCGAACAACGCAGAAGGGCCGGCGCTTCCGCCGGCCCTTTCATTTGATCCGTCCCGCCGCGCTTACAGCACGCGCATGTGCACGGGCTCGGCCTTCACGTAGGGGAATTCCCGGATGCGGGCCAGGGCCTGGTCCACCTGGCTCTGGCTGGCCGTGTGGGTCATGAACACGATGGGCACGATGGATTCGTCGGAGGCGTCGGGGTCCACCTTCTGCACCACCTGGTGGATGGAGACCCCCACGTCGCCCAGGGCCTGCGCGATGGAGGCCAGCACGCCGGGCTTGTCCTCCACGGTGAAGCGGAAGTAGCGCCGCCCGCAGGATTCCTCGGCGGGAAGGATGTCCGCCAGGGGCAGGGTCTTCTCGGGGAAGCCGGTGTTGTTGGGCGCGGCCCCGTCGCGCGCAAGGGCCATGATGTCGGCCAGCACCGCCGAGCCCGTGGGCAGCCCGCCCGCGCCCTGGCCGTAGAGCATCACCGCGCCCACGGCGTCGCCCACCACGCGCACGGCGTTGAAGGCCCCCTGCACCTGGGCCAGCAGGTAACTCTTGGAGAGAAGCATCGGGTGAACGCCCGCCATGATCCGCCCGTCCACCATCTTGGCCTGGCCGATCAGCTTCACTTCGCAGCCGAACTCTTTGGCGTAGGCGATGTCCAGGGGCGTCACGGCCGTGATGCCCGTCACCGGGAGCTTCTCCAGCGGGAAGTGCACGCCGTAGGCCAGCCGGATGAGCAGGGCCAGCTTGTGGGCCGCGTCGTGCCCGCCCACGTCCAGGGTGGGGTCCGCTTCCGCGAAGCCCTTCTTCTGGGCCTTCTTGAGGGCCGTGCCGTAGGAGAGGCCCTTCCTGGTCATGCGCGAGAGGATGAAGTTGGAGGTGCCGTTCAGGATGCCCGTGACGGCCTGGATGCGGTTGCCCGCCAGGGACTCCTTGAGGGTCTGCACGACGGGGATGCCGCCGCAGACGCTGGCCTCGTAGTAGAGGCCCGCGCCCTTGGACGCGGCCAGGGCGAAGAGCTCGGCCCCGCGCTCGGCCAGCAGGTGCTTGTTGGCCGTGACCACGTGGCGGCCGTTCTCCAGAGAAGCCCGGATGAGCTCGTGGGCCTTGCCCAGCCCGCCCATGAGCTCCACCACGATGTCCACGTCCGGCGCGTGGGCCAGTTCCAGCGGATCGGCCGTGACGCGCGCGCCGGAAGGCAGAGGCACGGCGCGCTCCTTGGCCGGGTCGCGCACTGCCACGGCGGTGACGGCCACGGGGCGGCCCAGGCGGCGGGCCACCCAGTCCGCGCTCTGGGCCAGGATGGCGGCCAGCCCCTGGCCCACGGTGCCGAAGCCCGCGAGCCCCAGGCGCACGGGGGCGCTCACGCTCCCCCCGAGAGGGCCTTTTTGATGCCCCGCATGGCCTGATTGATGCGGTGGCGGTTCTCCACGAGGGCGAAACGCACGTGGTCGTCTCCGAAGTGGCCGAAGCCCAGGCCCGGGGAGACGGCCACGTGGGCCTCCTTGAGCAGGAACTTGGAGAAGTCCACGGAGCCCATGGCCTTGAACTCGTCGGGGATCTCGGCCCAGACGAACATGGTGGCCTTGGGGGGCGGCACGTGCCAGCCCGCGCGGGTGAGCCCTTCGATGAGGGCGTCGCGGCGGTCGCGGTGCACCTCGCAGATTTCGGAGACGCAGTCCTGGGGCCCGTTCAGGGCCACGGTGGCGGCGATCTGGATGGGCTGGAAGATGCCGTAGTCCAGGTAGCTCTTGATGCGGGTGAGGGCGTGCACCATGTCGCGGTTGCCGCAGCAGAAGCCCACGCGCCAGCCGGCCATGGAATAGCTCTTGGTGAGCGAGAAGAATTCCACGCCCACGTCCTTGGCGCCCTTGGCCTGGAGGAAGCTGGGGGCCACGTAGCCGTCGTAGCAGAGGTCGGCATAGGCCAGGTCGTGGATCACGAGCATGTTGTGCTCTTTGGCGAAGTCCACGATCTTCTCGAAGAAGGAGATGTCCACCACCTCGGTGGTGGGGTTCTGCGGATAGTTGATGATCAAGAGCTTGGGCTGGGGCCAGGTCTGGCGCGTGGCGGTGAAGAGGTCCGCGAAGAAGTCGCGCCCCTTGCCGATGGGGATGCGGCGCACGTCGGCCCCGGCGATGATGGAGGCGTAGGGATGGATGGGGTAGGCCGGGTCGGTGGCGAAGACCACGTCGCCGGGCTGGAGCATCACCAGGGCCAGGTGGGCCAGGCCTTCCTTGGCGCCCATGGTGACCACCACCTCGGAATCCGCGTCCAGTTCGACCCCGAAGCGGCGCAGGTACCAGTTGGCTGCGGCGAGGCGCAGGCCGGGGATGCCGCGCGATGCGGAATAGCGGTGGTTGACGGCCTTCTGGGAGGCTTCCACGAGCTTGTCCACGATGTGCTTGGGGGTGGGCAGGTCGGGGTTGCCCATGCCGAGGTCCACGATGTCCACGCCCTGGCGGCGCATCTGCATCTTGAGTTCGTTGACCACGGCAAAGACGTAGGGTGGCAGGCGTTCCATGCGCGCGAACTTGTGCATGGCCAAAGGCTCCTTCTGGGGCGGAGGGTGAATGAATCCTTCTTGTGTACCGGCGGGCGGCCCGGCTGTCAAAGACTGGAATGAAACCTTGACCGGGGGGCGTCGCGCGGCTATGAGGACTTTTCGCGGAGAGGTGGCCGAGCTGGCCGAAGGCGCTCCCCTGCTAAGGGAGTATACTGGCAAAACCGGTATCGCGGGTTCAAATCCCGCCCTCTCCGCCATATCGCACAGCACAAGGCTTCCCAGCCTTCAGGCCCCGGCGGGTGGAATCGAAACCCCGGCCGGGGCTTCTTCATTTGTACCGTCCGCTTGTACTTTCACCTCTGATTTGATGACCGCACCCAGCGTTGCCACGTCCGCCGCCCTCTAATAGTTGAAGCCTAAGGATTCGCAAAAAGCGCAGGAAAAGCGTTTCCGCTGAGACAAGCGAAACTCGCAGGCACACCGGGCCTGTGGGCCAAAGGGCGGTTCTGCTCCATGCGGATGATTTTCTCCCGCAACAACTCGATCTCCATGGCCTGCTCGCCGATCTTCGACTGGAGACGTTCCACTTCGACGCTTTCCCTGACAGGACGGGGCTTCAGGCCGGATTCACCGCCCTCAAGGAATGTGTCGCGCCACGCGCTGAGTTCCGCCGCCGTGACGCCAAGCTCCCGGCTGACAAGCTCAAGGTCCTCACCGCGAAGAAGCCTGAGAACGACCTGCGCCTTGTGCTTGGCCCAATACCGCTTCCGACACGTCGACTCGCTGCTCATCTGACACCTCCAGGACGTCCGTTCCATGCGTCCAAGTGGGTGTCCAAGAAAACGCTAGGGCAATCCAACACCACCGATTCTACTCCATTTGGCTTGCAAACCCAGCCAATTGAGTTATTGATAGGGTACGATGCTACTTCCAGTCCTACGAACAGACCCGCGCACCGAGGAGGAAACGAAATTGTCCCATGATCTGGAACATGATCGCAGGGGATTCCTCAAGTTGGCTGCCCTTGCAGGTGTGGCAACAGCACTAACCGGAGTACCATTAGCCGCCTACGTTGCCGCCCCCGCCTTGGAGAAGGCCGTGGGACGCTGGTTCGACTTCGGGCCTGCCAAGGATCTCAAGCCTGGTCGCATGAGCAGGCTTTCCTATGAATTCATGATGAAGGACGGGTGGCTCGTGTTGCCCCAGAGAGGATTTGTCTGGGCGGTGAACAGGGAGAATACCTTCACTGTATTTTCGTCAACGTGCACCCATCTTGCCTGCAACGTCTCCTGGAAAGAAAGCGAGAACGTCTTCGATTGCCCTTGCCATTCGGGAAAATTCAATTCGGATGGGTATCCCATCGCTGGGCCTCCCACCAAACCTCTGGCTCGTCTGGAGCACAAGGTCGAAAACGGAGTCCTAATGGTGTTTCTGATCGCCTAACGAAGCTAAACCCGTTACCAAGGAGATAGCCAATGGACGCAGACATCCCCAAGGTTCACTTCCGATTCTCAATTCTGTGTCTGGCCCTGATTGCGATCGCGCTGATCGTTGCTCCTGGCCAGGCCTTGGCCGCAGAGGCCAAGGTTCTGACCGTGGCAAAGGTCGACAAGGCTCCGGCCAACCTGAACGACCCAATATGGAGCAAAGCCAAGGAACTGGTCATCCCCTTCGAAGGCAAGGAGATCTTTGCCGGTAAAAAGGCAGAGGTCACGACCAAGGCGCTCTATGCTGGAGACAGAATCTTCTTCCTGTTCAACTGGAAAGACTCCGCAAAAAGCGTGACCAAGGAAGCCTGGAAATACGACGGAAGCCAGTGGATACATCAGAAAGGCAACGAGGACCGCATATCAATATTGTTTGAAATCGACCGCATAACAAACTTCGCCACAAAGGGATGCGCTGTCCTTTGTCACGTCCCTGAAGGCAAGACTGCCAAGGACGGGAAATTCGGGACCGCTGCCGCGACCGGCAAGGGCGACCTCTGGCACTGGAAAGCAGCTCGAAGCGCGCCCTATGGGTTTGCGGACGACACTTGGTTGACGGCTATCAGCGAAAAGAAAGGTGGCAGGGAGAATGATAAGGGTGCGGGCGGCGACAAGAAAAACATGACCGACGACAAGACCAAGCCCAAGTTCATGCTCGCCCCTGGCAAGAGTCTGACTGCTGACGGCATACTGCTCTCTGAAAATGCTGTGGAGATCACAGACTATTCAACCTTCAAAGCTGGCGACGTCCTCACCTTTAACATGCCGTTCAAGCCCGAAGGTTCCAGAGCGGACATCTCCGCTGAAAGCATCTGGAAGGACGGAAGCTGGACAGTCATGCTGTCCCGCAAGCTCGACACCGGAAATGAAGACGACACGCCCTTCAACACAAAAAAACAATACAGCTTCGCCATGGCCCTGTTTGACGACTCCGGGGACCAGGATTCCTACGATTCCGATGTGTTGACCTTGAAGTTCGACTAAACCCGGCAAGGCCTGGGAGCAAAACGTGAGCAAAACGCAAACGCCTCGCATACAGGCCTTGCTTGAACTGCTGGCATTGGACGAGCTTGGGACCCGGATCAGTGAAAGCCGGGTCCCGAGCGACTCCTTGAACGCGTCAAGATTCCTCGGATCGCTTGCGCTTGTCCTGGTCGTCCTGCTCTTCATCAGCGGGGCGTTTCTGACGTTTTACTATTCGCCATACCCCGGCGCAGCCTACGACTCCGTGGACTACTCCCAGTTCAAGATGCCTTTCGGAGGAATTCTGCGCGGAGTACACTACTGGTCCTGGAACATCCTGTTGTGCGTCATGATCCTGCACATGGGCAAAGTCTTCCTGAACGGAGCCTACAAGGGCGACGGGCGGATGACCTGGGTCACCGGCGCAACGCTCCTGCTCGTCTTACCTGCCTTCCTGATCACCGGCGACCTGCTCCCCTGGGACCAGAAAGCCTACTGGACCACCAAAGTTCGTGAAGGCATCATCGGCTCCGTTCCGATGGCAGGTGATTTCATTCTGCATCTTCTTGAGGGAGGGCCACGCACTGGCATTGTGGCCCTGACGCGCTTCTACGTGTTGCACATCCTTTTCGTACCCGCACTGTTCTGTTTCCTCCTGGCTGCTCATCTCCACTTTCTCTCCAAAAAAGGACTATCAGAACCACTTCACGGCACGAAAGATCGACGCATGGTTCATTTTGCCCCTACCATCGTTAGCCGTTGGCTGATGCTGTTCATCGTCACCACTGCCACGTTGGGAGCGATCTCTCAGCACTGGTCCGCCCCCCTGGGAGCCCCGGCCGACCCAACGGATGCGGGGTACGTGCCCGCTCCGGAGTGGTGGGTCCTGTTTCTCAACCAGTTGGTGACCATCTTCAGGGGGCCTTTCTCTGTCGTGGGAACGGTGGTCATCCCAGGTGGGCTGTCAATTTTTATATTGACCCTACCTTTTCTCGACAAATCTCCTGAACGATCCTTGCGAAAGCGTAAAGGCATAATGCTTGCCATGGCCTTCATTGTTGCAGCGCTTCTCACCCTATCTATAATGGGGTATATGGAGCATTCCCCTGGATTGCCCTAGGGTTTTCTTGGACACCAACTTGGACGTATGGAACCAGACCTTTAAGGAGACCTACAACACCCCTTGGAGGGTCGGACGGCACGGCTACAGGACGCCCCAGCAGTACAGGGAGAATCTCCTCTCAACTCTTGGCAGGGCGGCTTGAATTAGTCGGGAAAATGTCCAAGAAACCCTGGACCGCTACGCTGCCCTAAATTGCTGCAAAAAGCGCAGGGAAAAGCATTTCCGCTGAAGCAAGTGACACCTGTAGATATACCGGTCCCTTGGGCGTGTCCGAAACCAGAATCCCATCAGCTAGCAACGCCGCAAGCATATCGCGGGCAGTGCGTTCCTTGAGTCCGGTAATCATCGGGACTTCCCCTCTGGCAACCTGGCCGCGCAATACCACCTGCTCCAGGAATCGGAAGGCCTCGGGCCTGAAGCCTTTCACCCGCACATAACCATCAAGCCGTCCCTGGAAGGCTTCGAGTTCGAACATCCCTGTCATGAAAGTGATCTGGTCGATGCAGACATCCAGGAACCAGTCGATGAACTCGCAGAGCGCCGCAAGAGAGAGATTTCCCCTGCCGTCCAAATCACCCCGACGTGGCGAGTCGGCAAGGTCCATCATCCGCCTGTAGTCGCCCCGACTCGTAAGGCCTCTTGCAAGACCACGGGAGACTGACCAGAGTCCGTGCGCTCCGATACCTGCCTGAAGCGCCATCCCGTGGCTCATGAGCCTGCTCACTCTGCCGTTTCCATCCACAAAGGGGTGTATGTAGTTCAAACGGTGATGCGCTGCGGCCATGGCCGCGATCCTGCCGCCCTGCCCCATGGATTCGAAGCGGTAACGCCGGGCAAAGTGCTCCATGAAAACAGGGATGACTGCGCTGGATGGCGGAAGGTGTCTGCCCACGGAGACCTCTTCCTCTTGCGTCTTGCGCATCTCACCGGGCACCACTCGTAGTGTTCGCCCAGCACCTTCGGTGATGAGCATTTCTTCAGAGGCGTCTTTGTAGAACTCGCGATGCAACCAGCACAAGAATTCCGTCGATGCCGGTTCAGGAAACTCTCCGAGTGCATGAAGTCGATCGATCTCTGCCTGAAGCCTAATGTGCGCCCGCGCCTCGAACTGGAGATTACGCCGGTCGGAAGTCTCCGCGAACTGGCCTTGCAGGGCGCTTTCGATCTCACGCGGGGTAGTGTTGTGGCCTTCGATGAGATTGGAGTAGTAGCAGTTCATGATCCGGACGAGTCCGGCCAGGCTTGCTCCGGTCCGTGGATGGAACCGCTCCTCAAGGTGCTTGGCGGCAGAGACCAGCGCAGCGACGCGATCGAGCGTCCTCTGCGAGAATGACTCCGGCAGGCAGGGTTCGATTCGGCCTAATGTTTCCACGCTCGCCCTCGTTGCCGATGATGAATAGTTGCTATCTACCTTACTTCATATGATGAATGTCTTCTGTTGGCAACACATTTGCCGATCATGCTTGCCGATGCTTTTCTTTGGTTAAAGTGCTTAAATATAGCAATTAATTTTCTGGTTCGGTTCGTTGTGTGCCGGTTGGCCGAGAAGACTGGCTACATTACGGCCATTTCGTGGCGTGCCGCACGGGCCAAGAAGGCGGATCTTGAAAGTCCGCGCCCCTTGGCTGCACGATCAATCTCTTCGAGAGTCCCGACCGGAAATGATACGTTCACACGAACGGTGCGCTGGTCCATGAAGCCCAGGTCCACGTTGACCATGGCCCAAACGGCATCCTTGTAGACGGGATCATCCTTGTGAGCCTCCAGGCCTTTCGGTGACGGTTTTTGGGCGGTGCCTTCAAGCAACAGTTCCACCGCCTCCTGGACGTTCCCAAGGGCTTCTTCCAGGGTATCTCCAGCCGTGTTGCATCCCGGCACGTCTGGAAGCGTCACTCCGTAAGCCTTGCCCTCTTCGATGAAAATGGCAGCGGGGAAGTACATGTGTCCCTCCTATTTTATGAGAGCGTCTTTGCGAAGAATCTTGTTCACGAGTCCTGCCCCCAGGTCTTTTTTGGGGTGAGGCACAATTGTCATGCGACCATCGGCGTGGCGGTACTTGTGGTGGCTGCCACGAATGCTCACCAGTTCGAAGCCAGCCTCTTCGAGCATCTTGATTAGCTCCGCGCTGTTCACCACCCTAGATACACATCAGGGTGTGTATGGTCAAGGGGGCGAGGAGTAGTGCCTCAGGAGCCGATAGTGACCTCATTGGCTCGTGAACCCAACCAATGGACAACGAATTGGATGGACAAATAATCGGAAGCAAGGCGAAGAGGGGTTCTCCAGCCGACCTGTCCCTTGTCGTGGGAAAAGGGTCTGATTCTGGGCTTTCCCGCTTGTACTCCCGTTTGTACTATTGGCAGCCATTTGTACCGAACCGGACCCTCCGAGTACCTGGGCTGAACGCAGGACGCCGCGAGAACAGTAAGTTGGCAGGGTCTCCAGCAGGCGCTCACCCCTCTGCCAAGGGAGTATACAGGCATAACCGGTATCGCGGGTTCAAATCCCGCCCTCTCCGCCAGTTTCGAGACATTAACCCCGGTCGCCCATGCGGCCGGGGTATTTCGCGTTCCATCACCAGCCGACCATCGCCCCAAAGCATTGCATCGTGCATTCACACCTCCAGAAATCATACCTTGACGGACTACCTGCCCGCAAAGGCCCTACGGGTTGACAATATTTTCCGGTCTATGCTATAGTGTCATATTGAACGCGTCATCCATCAAACACCGTGGACAATGCAACGCGTTTACAACCACCCTCACATCATCCCGAAAACTACACCCGCGTTATCCAGACATTTTTTCATCAAACAAGGCCGCGTGCCGCTGTTCGCAACGCGAAGCGAACCAGTTCCTGCGGGCTCTTTCTACATGACGAATTCAAAGAGATAGACCTTCATGAACAACATGAAAAGGAGAACGTCTCATGCCTTTGCAGTGCCTGTTGTCCGTGTTGTGTGCCCTGTTTTGCGCTGCCGTGGACGTAAAAGCGCAAGGTGATGACCTCTTCAGCCAGACTTTCTTGCTTGCGGAAAACACGCCCGCTGCCGATGAGGGCCAATCGGGAGTCCCTCTGCCCCGGCTTCAGGGCGGGCAACAGACCAATCTCAGCCTGCTTTATGTGCAACAAGCCCAGGCGCTGTCCCGACAGACGGAAATCGCCAACAAATCGATTGAAATCGACAGCCTCATCCAACGGTATCCGGAGCTGGACCTGGACGGATCGTTCAACCAGTTCCTGGTCGCGCGGCTCGGCCCCAAGGCAGACGGCTCGTCCTACACCCCTGCCGATCTTTCCGGCTCCGGACTGAGCCAGGACGACGTGAACACCCTCTTCAACCAGACCAAAGCCACCGTTTCGGAACGCTATCCCGAAACGCCCACCCGGCTGGGCATGCTGATCGACCAATATCCCGACCTGAACCTGGACGAATCCCTCAACAAATCCATCTCCTCGCGGGTTGGGCCCAAGAGCGACGGCACGCTCTACACGGCAAGCGACCTGGCCAAAATGGGGTTCGCCCAACAGGATCTCGACGTCATCTTCAACGAAACCAACTGCATTGTCGTCGACTATCTCAACCCGAAGAGCCCCCCCGCCTCGCAGACCACATCCACCACGACTTCCACATCCACAACGTCCTCCACGACGGCCAGCGCACCACCCGCGGCCGCAGCCCCCGCGGCGCCCGCGGCCATCTCGGTCACAAATGTTGATCTGGCCTCAGCCTCTGACAGCGGCCCAAGCGACACGGACAACTACACCTCCGCCACATCCGTGAACCTCAGCTGGACCGCAAGCAGCGCCCTTGGGGCGGGACAGTCCTTCGACATCAGCATGAATAACGGCACGTCGTGGGTCATGCTCGGCAGCAGCGCCAGCACGACAGCCTCCTTAAGCGTGGGGACCAACGACATCAAAGTGCGGGTCCGCAACGGCGACGGGACGTTCGGCCCGGCATCCAGCGTCCTGTCGGTGGTGCTCGACACCACTGCCCCTACAGGCCTCGCGTGGCACGGGACGACGCCCAACACGAAACTCGTGCAATACAACGGATTGCTGCTCAAGGTCAGCGAACCGATCGGTGCCTACTCCCTCTTCTCCTCCTCCAACGGCGGCGCAATCACCAACACCTCGCTGACGGGGGGCGGTCGGCTCCAGTTCGACTGGCTCACGCCAAACGCCGGGGGAACCCAGTTCAGGCTGGTCGGCGAGGATGTGGCAGGCAACGATTTCGACTTGACCCTGAACACCGCACTTCCCAATTGACGCGTTCAGCAGGAGAATCGAAACCAGCCTCCGCGCAACGGACCCCGACCGGGAAACCGGCCGGGGTTCTTCGCGTTCAGGCTCCGGACGCTCCAGGCTGCCAATAAGCCTTCCGAAAACCGCGCCGCCTCTGGCCCGCACCCGGGGATACCCGCCCCTGACAGCCCGTTGTAATAGTCGTTTCTGGCAGCCTGCTCGAATCACTCGCTAGCAGGACGCAAGGTAAAGCCAAGGCCGGAGCGTCTTTATCATACGTGAGTGTTTGGTTGCTTCCCAGCGATGCAGCCCGCGAGAAATTGTAAACTGGCTGCCAGAGCCCCGCCGCATCCCCCTGCGTCACAATCCGCCAAAACCCCGCCAGCCCGCGCGGATTGGCCATCGCTTGCGCTTTGCCCCGGGAAATGTCACCGGTTCGTCACATTGTCACCATGGCCCCGTCACCGGGCCGTGATGGGTAGCGGCCACCGGAGGTTGCGGCAATGACCAAAGACACCGTGCTCATCGTCGAAGACGACGAGGACATTCTCCAACTCCTCGAATACAATTTCCAGTCCGCCGGGTTCGAGGTTTCCACGGCCCGCGACGGCCTGGACGCCCTGGCGAAAATCAGACGCAGGACCCCGGACCTCGTGCTCCTGGACATCATGCTCCCGGGCGCGGACGGCTTCGAGGTCTGCAAGACCATCAAACGCGACCCCAAGACCGCCCAGACGCCCGTGATCATGCTCACGGCGCGCGGCGAGGAGGTGGACCGCATCGTGGGCCTGGAACTGGGCGCGGACGACTACGTGGTGAAGCCCTTCAGCCCCCGCGAGCTGATCCTGCGCGCCCGGGCCGTGCTCAAGCGCCTGGCCCCCGAGGCCGCGCCCAAGCAGGTGCTGCGCCGCGACGGGCTCGACGTGGACCTGGACGCCCACAGGGCAACCTCCCACGGGGAGGAGCTGCTGCTCACGGCCACGGAGTTCAAGCTCCTGGCCGAACTCTTCAAGAGCCAGGGCCGCGTGCAGACCCGCGACCAGCTCCTGAACACCGTCTGGGGCTACGAGTTCGAGGGCTACGCCCGCACGGTGGACACCCACGTGCGCCGCCTGCGCCAGAAGCTCGGCCCCCACGCCGCCCTCATCGAGACCGTGCGCGGCGTGGGCTACCGCTTCAAACAATAAGGACACGCATGTTCGGCTTCGGAGCGCGCATCTTCCTCTCCCACCTGACGGCCTGCAGCGTGGCCCTGCTCACGCTGGCCGCCGCCCCCGCAGGAGCGGCCGGGGCCGGGCTGGCCGTAGGCGCGGGGCTGGCAGCCTCGGCCCTGCTCGGCTGGCTGGCCGCCCGCCGCCAGGCCCGCTTCGTGCGCCAGTGCGCCGAGGTGCTCCAGGCCGTGGGCGACGGCGACCACGGCCGCAGGCTCTGGCCCGAGCCGGGCCAGGCCCTGGAAGAACTGGCCCAGGGCGTCAACGCCATGGCCGACGGCATCGAGGGCCAGATCCGCGCCCTGGAGGCCGAAAAGCTGCGCATGCAGACCATCCTGGAGGGCATGCGCGAGGGGCTCATGGTCCTGGGCGAGGACGGGCGCATCCTGCTGGCCAACAAGGCCCTGGAGTCGCTCTTCCCGAAGGCCGCAGGCGCCGTGGGCAAGCGCCCCATCGAGGTGCTGGCCTGCCCCGAACTCCAGACCGCCGCCGACACCGTGCTCCATTGGCAGGACCCGGAACGCCCCGCCGTGGTCTCGGTGCAGATCGAGCCCGGCCAGGAGCGCTTCCTGGACGTGAGCCTCGTGCGCCCGAGCCCCCCCCAGGCCGGGCTGGGCGCGGTGCTCGTCTTCCACGACCTCACCGAGTTCAAGCGTCTGGACAAGGTGCGCCGCGACTTCGTGGCCAACGTCTCCCACGAGTTGCGCACGCCGCTCACCTCCATCAAGGGCTACGCCGAGACGCTCCTGGCCGAGAAGCCCTTCCGCGAGGGCCAGCCCAGGCGCTTCCTGGACGTGATCCTGAAAAACGCCAACCACATGTCGCGCATGGTGGACGAACTCCTGGGCCTGGCCCGCATCGAGAACGACCGCCAGCCCGCCGTGAAATCCCCCGTGCGCGCGGCCGACTGCCTGCGCGCCGCCCTGCGCGAGTGCGCCGCGCTCTCGGCGGAGCGGCGCGTGGCCGTGGAGAGCCAGCTGCCGCAAGACGGCCCCGTGGTGCTGGCCGACCCGGGCAGGCTCACCCAGGTGCTGCGCAATCTCGTGGAGAACGCCGTTAAATACGGCCCCGAGGGGTCCACCGTCACCGTATCGCATCATCCCGGCGACACGGGCGTCATCTTCCGGGTGGAGGATGACGGCCCGGGCGTGCCCGAGGCCGAGCGCCTGCGCGTTTTCGAGCGCTTCTACCGGGTGGACAGGCCCCGTATCAAGGGCGAAGGCGGCACCGGACTGGGGCTGGCCATCGCCAAGCACATCGTGGAGCGCCACGGCGGACGCATCTGGGCCGAGCAGGCCAGGCCCCCCAGGACCGGCGCGGCCTTCTGCTTCAGCCTGCCCGAAGCCCCGTAATCCCTGACCACAAGGAAACCCCACATGGCAACGCCGCCCAAAATGTCCGCCAGGAACCTGGACTTCTACTACGGGGACTTCAAGGCCCTGCACTCCGTGAGCATGGACATCGCCGCCAATCAGGTGACCGCGCTCATCGGCCCCTCCGGCTGCGGCAAGTCCACCTTCCTGCGCTGTTTGAACCGCATGAACGACCTGATCGACATCGCCCGCGTGGAGGGCGAACTGACCCTCGACGGTCAGGACATCTACAAGACCGGCATGGACGTGGTGGAACTGCGCCGCCGCGTGGGAATGGTCTTCCAGAAGCCCAACCCCTTCCCCAAGACCATCTTCGAGAACGTGGCCTACGGGCTGCGCGTCAACGGCATCTCGGACAACGCCTTCATCGCCCGGCAGGTGGAGAAGAGCCTCAAGCAGGCCGCTCTCTGGACCGAGGTGAAGGACCGCCTGCACACCAACGCCCTGGGCCTCTCGGGCGGACAGCAGCAGCGCCTGTGCATCGCGCGGGCCCTGGCCGTGGAGCCCGAGATCATGCTCATGGACGAGCCCGCCTCGGCCCTGGACCCCATCGCCACCCAGAAGATCGAGGAGCTCATCCACGAGCTCAAGGCCGACCTGACCATCATCATCGTCACCCACTCCATGCAGCAGGCCGCCCGCGTCTCCGACACCACGGCCTTCTTCTACATGGGCAAGCTCATCGAAATGGATCAGACGGAAACCATCTTCACCCGTCCGGCCAACAAGCAGACCGAAGACTACATCACCGGCCGGTTCGGCTAGGAGGCGACCATGGACCCGCGTTTTCAAAAGGAACTGGAACAGCTCAAGGTCAAGGTCCTCCAGATGGCGGCCTACACCGACCGCGCCCTGGAACGCGCGCTGAACGCCGTGCTCGGGCGCGACACCGACCTGGCCCGCGTGGTCATCGACTCCGACCGCGAGATCAACGCCATGGAGTGCGAGGTGGACAACCTCTGCCTGCGCCTGCTCGCCTTGGACCAGCCCGTGGCCATGGACCTGCGCTTCATCGTGGCCTCCATGCGCCTCGTGGTGGACCTCGAACGCATCGGAGACGAGGCCGTGAACATCGCCGAACAGGCCATCCTGCTGGCCCAGGCCCCCACCGGACCCGCCATCCCGGAACTGGGCGCCCTGAGCGCCCAGGTGTCGGGCATGTTCCGCACCGCCGTGAACTCCTTCCGCGAGCAGGACATCGAGCTGGCCCGCCAGGTCTGCGCCGCCGACTCCCTGGCCGACGACCTCAACGTCAAGGTTCTCAAGGGCTGCATGGAGCTGGAATCCGCCGAGTGCGGCATGGCCGGGCTCGACCGCGCCATCCGCACCGTGATGGTGGCCCGCTCCATGGAGCGCGTGGGCGACCTCTCCACCAACATCGCGGAGGCCTCCATCTTCGTGGTCAAGGGCGTCTCCATCAAGCACCACTGCCAGCCCTTCTAGCGTCGCGGGGGGGCCCGAACACTCCCGATGGAAGATAAACCCCCCTTTCTTTCCCTCCCCCTGTTCTCCCTTCCCCCTCCCCCCCCCAAAATCACGGGAAAACTTCACGTTTGCCTTGAACAATCCAGTCTTAGTGCATTCGTCCGGAAACCCCTCTGACCCTTGAAGATGCCCCGAGGATCGTGGGGCG